>NZ_JBFULV010000018.1:0-85652 GCF_054049715.1 Rhizobacter sp. P5_C2
GCGCGGGCCGGGCGGCCGGCCCGGCGGGCGAGCATCGGCCGGCGGGCGCCGCGGCTGCTGCTGTGCCTGCTGCGCCGCTTCGGCACGGGCGATCTCCAGCAGGCCGTCGAGTTCTTCCTCGGCCACCTGCTTCAGCACGCAGAAGTTCGCCCGCGTCAGCGTGGTGCGCTCGTAGTCGAACAGCAGGCCGGCCCGGTTGCGCCGCTGCTGCTCTTCGAGCTCGCGCCGCGATTGCAGGCCGACGCCGCGCCGCGTCAGTTCGTCGACCGCGATCTGGCGGTGCTCGTCGCTGATCTCGCCGCCGGGCTTGCCGTCCAGGTCGAAACGCTGGCGGCCGCGGGCCACCGACAACAGGTACGAGGTGCTGCCGGTGTAGCGGCGGAAGAATGCCGTCAGCACCTGCTTGCTGAACACGCCCGGCGCACGCGCCTCGATGTCGACGTGCGTGCGCAGCTTCAGCGGCTTCGGCGGGCCGTCGAACAGCGCCGGGAAGCGCTGGCGCAGCTCCTGCGCGCAGGCCGCGGGGCTCATGCCCGGCGCCTTGGCGGGCGCCTTCGCAGTCACCTCCCCAGGCGTATCGGCTGTCGCTTCTGCAGACACATCGGCGGGCGCGTCGGCTGTCACTTCTGCCGACACTTCTGCAGGCGCCTCGACAGGCGTATCGGCGGCAGATGCATCGGCAACGGAGGTGTCGTCGACAGGCAGCTCTGCGGGCGTGGCCGGGGAAGGGGGCGTTGAACTCATGGGGAAAGCGACAAGCGGGAAAGGAGGGGATTGTGACGCCGTGCGGCGAAGTCGGTGTGTCAGGGGGTCAGCGCTCAGCGCCGCGTGCGGTGCCGCACCTGCGCCAGCGGCCGCTTGCCCTTCAGTTGCCGCTCGATGCCGTCGTTCAACTGGCTGCGCAGCGCCGTCACCTCGTCGACCTTGCCGTAGACGCCGGGGAAGCGCAGGTCGAGCCACAGCCACAGCGTGCACGAGCGCAGCGCCTGCTCCATGCGATCGAGCCGGCTGTGGCCGTCCACGTCCTGCAGGAACCACGGCGAGCCGGCGCGGCCGGTCAGCGCATGGCTGCTGCTCCAGTCGAGGAACTCCTGCACCTGCGAGACGGTGCGCGTGTCGACCGGCGCCTGCGCGTAGATGAAGCGCTCCTTCAGCGTCAGCTTGGCGGCGCTGCGGTCGAGTTGCTCGGCCAGCTCCAGCATCTGCTCCAGCTCGGCCACCGCGAAGTGCGCGTTGTCGAGCTTCAACTGCTCCATGAACACGCCCAGCACCTCGCGCAGCTGCGTCTTGTGCAGCCGTGAGGCGATGGTGTCGACATGCCAGCCGTTCGGTGCCACCGGCGCCTTGAAGTCGCGCGGCGCGCGCGGGGTGCGCGGCAGGCGTTCCTTCAGCATGCGCAGCGCCTGCGGCTCGGCCTCTTTCAGCACGCCGACGAAGCCCTCTTCATGCATGCCGAAGCGGCCGGCGCGGCCGCCGATCTGGTGCACCTCGGATTCGTCCAGCGGCCGGTCGCCCTGGCCGTCGAACTTGCTCATGGTGCTGAACAGCACGCGCCGGATCGGCAGGTTCAGGCCCATGCCGATCGCGTCGGTCGCGACCAGCACATGCGATTCGCCCTGCGCGAAGCGCTCGGCCTCGCGCCGCCGCACCTCGGGCGGCAACGCGCCGTAGATCACCGACACCGGGTGGCCGCCGGCCGCGATCTGGTCGCGCAGCGTCAGCACGTCACGCCGGCTGAAGGCCACCACCGCATCGCCCTTCGTCAGCGCGCCGATCGGCACCGGCGCCTCGAGCAGCTGCACATGCTGCTTGCGCTCGAAATGCCGCACGCTGCAGCGCTCGCCGCACAGGCCCAGCAGGTTCTCGATCGCCGGCGCCGCGTAGGCCGAGCAGATGATGATCACCTCGCTGGCCGGCACCGCGACGATCGCCTGCGTCCACGCCCAGCCGCGGTACGGGTCGAAGATCATCTGGGCCTCGTCGATCACCGCGGTGTCGACCACCTTGTTGGTGTTGACCATCTCGATGGTGCTCGACACCAGCCCGGCGCCTTCGGCCGGCACGTTCTCTTCGCCGGTCAGCAGCGAGCAGGCCACGCCGCGGCCGACCAGCCGGTCGCGGCCTTCGAGCGCCAGCAGGCGCAGCGGGGCCAGGTAGGCGCCGTCCTTCGCCTTCGCCAACTGCTCGAACGCGGCGTAGGTCTTGCCGCTGTTGGGCGGGCCGACGTAGAGCGTCACGTTGCGCTGCAGGCGGCGCGCCTTCACGAAGGTGTCCGGGTAGCCCTGGAACGCGAGTTCGCTGTTCAGCCCGGCCAGCGTGTCGAGTTCGGACACCTGGTGCTCCCAGCGCTCCTGGGCGCGCACGCAAGCGGCGCGCAGGTCGGCCACCGGCTGCGGCGTGGCGCATTCGGCGAGCAGGCGCGGCAGCAGCATGTCGAGGTGGCGCGGGTTGTGCGCGCGGCTGCGCTGCACCAGCGCTTCGAGCGCGGCCTGCACCTCGCCGGCATGCGGCCAGGCTTCGATCGGCCCGAGCGCGGCCAGCAACGCCGGCTTGTCGCCGTCGCGGAAGAACGCCCACACCGGCTCGGACGCGATCGGGATGCGGAACATCACCGGCACGCGCCAGTTCACGTCGGCGAGCTGCAGCGGCTGGCTGATCAGGCGCGTCCAGCGGCCGCCCTCGCGCACGATGCCCAGCGCATCGAGCGCGGCCATGCGGTCCAGCATCACGGTGCGCACTTCGGGGCCGTTGCCGACCGCGTCGAGGTGCTGCAGCGCCGAGTCCATCACGTCGGGCGCGATCCAGCGGCTCGGCCGGGCGCCGGCCACCGCCTTCTGCAGCAGCACGAGGCCGAGCTTGTCGAGGCGCTCGTCCAGCCCCGAGGCATGTTCGTCGAAATAGTCGGCAGGCTTGACCACCTGCGGCAGCGCGTAGGCGGCCTGGCGGATGCGGGCGAGCTGCTCGGGCGAGACGTGCGCGGGCACGCGCGCTGCATGGCGCGGGTTCGGAAGATTCACGGTGGGGGAGGCACTCACGGACAGGAAATACAACACGGACGACAGCAGGCGCTGCCCCGGGACTCTAACCGGTGCATGCCCTTCCGCCGAATGGGGCCGATTCGGCTGTTCAACAATCGGGCAATGAACCACAGACTCTCGGTCCCGAAGGACAAGCTCAAGTTCGTGCTGCTCGAAGGCATTCATGCCTCGGCCGTCGACGTGTTGAAGCGCGACGGCTACTCGCAGGTCGTCACCCATGCGAAGGCGCTTGCGGGCGGCGCGTTGCACGACGCGATCGCCGATGCGCACTTCCTCGGCATCCGCTCGCGCACCCAGCTGACGGCCGAGGTGCTGAAGGCCGCGCCGAAGCTGGCGGCCGTCGGCTGCTTCTGCATCGGCACCAACCAGGTCGACCTGCGCGCCGCGATGGACCTGGGCGTGCCGGTGTTCAACGCGCCGTTCTCGAACACCCGCAGCGTGGCCGAGCTGGTGCTGGCCGAGATCATCATGCTGATGCGCGGCATTCCGGCGAAGAGCGCGATCCTGCATCGCAACGGCTGGACCAAGAGCGCCGAGAACTCGTTCGAGGTGCGCGGCAAGACGCTCGGCATCGTCGGCTACGGCCACATCGGCACGCAGATCGGCGTGCTGGCCGAGCAGCTCGGCATGGCCGTGGTGTTCCACGACATCGAGGCCAAGCTGCCGCTGGGCAATGCCCGCGCGCTGGACAGCCTCGACGAGGTGCTCGCCGCCTCCGACGTGGTCACGCTGCACCTGCCGGAGCTGCCGTCGACCAAGGGCCTGATCGGGCGCGCGCAGATCCGCGCGATGAAGCGTGGTGCGCACCTGATCAATGCGTCGCGCGGCACGGTGGTCGACATCGATGCGCTGGCCGAGGCGCTGAGAGACGGCCACCTGCTCGGCGCCGCGATCGACGTGTTTCCGGAGGAGCCGCAGGGCAACGACGCGCGCTTCGAATCGCCGCTGGTCGGCATGGACAACGTGATCCTGACGCCGCACATCGGCGGCTCGACGCTGGAGGCGCAAGCCAACATCGGCAAGGAGGTCGCCGCGAAGCTGGTGCGCTACAGCAACAACGGGTCGACGACCTCGGCGGTCAACTTCCCCGAGGTGGCGTTGCCGGAGCACACCGGCCGCAGCCGGCTGCTGCACATCCACCGCAACGTGCCGGGCGTGATCGCGCGCGTGAACGAGCGGCTGTCGAAGGCGGGCATCAACGTCGCGGCGCAGTACCTGAGCACGCGCGACGAGGTGGGCTATGTCGTCATCGACGTCGACACGGCGGCGCCAGAGGCGGCGCTGGCCGACCTGGCGTCGTTGCCGGACACGATCCGCTGCCGCATCCTGTACTGACGCGACCCCTCGCTCAAGGCCATTCGAGGCGGGCGAGGTCGGCCGCGGCCTTGAACCCGGGGTTCTGCAGCAGCAGCACGACCAGCTGGCGGGCCAGCTTCTTCCCCGCCAGCGAGTCACTCGGGTAGTGCAGGCCGGCGATCTCGCGGTTCTTCGCCACCTTGCCGGCCGCCAGCAGGAATTCGTCCTCCCGCTGCGGGAACCATGACGCCAGCAGGTAGGCCAGCGCATGCGCCTGCGTCGAGTGCCCGCTCGGGTAGGCCGGGTGGCCGGGGTGCAGCGGGTCGGCCTTGTCCGCGAACATCGGGTCCAGGTTCTCGGCGCAGCAGTGGTACGGGCGCCCGCGGTTGAACTGCTCCTTGAAGTGGAAGATCGGTCCGAGGATGTTGTCGAGCAGGAGGCGGTGCAAGGCCTTCGTCTGCGGATGCGTCGGCAGATCGGCCGATCCGAGGACCCGCTGCACCGGCCAGATCGCGGCACGTTCGGTCTGGGCCTGGGCGAGGATGTCCTTGGCATGGCTCGCGCGCTCCTGTTGCCGCAGCTGGTCGAGCGTGGCGCATTCCGCGCTGTGATGCAGCGGCGGCGGGTCGAGTTCTACCCGTTGTTTCCAGTCCGCTCGCAGGTTCGGCGAGGCCTGGCGGCTGCACAGGCACCAGTGTCCGGTCCAGCCATCCTCGGGGAACTGGCATGCCGCACTGAAAGTCGGTTCGTCACACATGATGGTGTTTCCTTGTCGCCGTTCACGACGTCCATTGGTATTGATCGAAGCTCAGGAGCACGTAGTTCAGGAGCACGTGGTTCAGCGGCGGGTCAGTCTCCTTCCGCAGCCAGGCCTTTCCCTCGGCACTCTCCGTGAGCCAGGCCACGGCCTGGGCTCTCGTGCCGACGAAGGGATGAATGACGATCTGAACGTCGGAAGCGGGGTCGCCGCCGTAGTCACAGTCGAACGTCCACCAACCCGCCCGCGTCACGGTGCCCCCGAACACGCCGGGCGGGCGGCCGCCGGACAGCATCTCCACGTTTGCCGCAGGCCGCGGCGCTGCATGGATCTGCTCGACCGCGCGGAAGGTTTTCTCCAGCTTGAGCAGTGGCGCCGGTAGCCGCTTCTCCAGCAGTTCATGGACCTGAAGGTCCGGATCGTCAGGCTGCCATCGGACGCTCGAGCCCTCTTCTGCGACCGCAGTTCCGCCGCCTGCGGCCACCTTCATCAACTTGATCCACAAGAAGTTCTGAATGATCGGGGTCATCGTGGTGTACTCCAGGAGGTTGGTTGCGCATCACTCGATGTGCCAACGCAGCTTAGTGATGGGGGGCGCGATGAGCATCAACCACTTGTCCTATGCCCTGGGGCTGATGGCCGCGATCTCGATCGCCTGCGCCGTGGCATCGGACACCGCTGCCGCGCCGCGTCGGCCGGTGATCGCCTACATTGGCCACTGGACCGCCGGCACCGACCGGGCCTTCCAGCGTTTCGTCGAGGCCATGCGCAGGCGCCACCCGGACGTCGGCGCCAACGCGGTGTTCGAGTACGTCGAGGCGCCCCTGGACGACGCGGTACTGCAACGCGCCGTGGCCGCGGCCGCGCTGCGCCGGCCCGACGTGATGGTCGCGCCCACCGGCGACTCGGCGCGTGCCGCCTACCGCGCGCGGCTCGCGCTGCCGGTCGTGTTCTCGTGCTACGTCGACCCGCTGCGCGCCGGCATCGTCCAATCGATGAGCCGGCCCGGCGCCAACATGACCGGCATTTCTCTGGCCGACACGCTGGATGGCAAGCGGCTGGAAATCCTGCGCGATGCCGCGCCGCAGGTGCGCACGGTGGCCGTGCTGACCGATCCGTCCTGGTCCAGCTACTACGGCGGCGAGGCCCGCGTGCAGGCCGATGCGGCTCGCCTCGGCATGACGGCGACGATCCTGTACGCCCGCGACGAGGCCGAGGTCGACGCGCTGATGACCCGCACCGACGCCTCCCGCTTCGACGCCTGGTACGTGATGCCGACCTACGTGGCCTATGTCGCCGAGCAGCGCATCATCGACCACATCCGCCGGCTCGGCCGCTATGGTCTCTTCGCGACGACGAACGAGGTGCGCGCCGGCGGGCTGATCGGCTACGCGCAGGACACCTCCTTCGTCTGGGACACGCTGGTCGACTTGGTCGTGCGCGTGCTGGACGGCGAAGACCCGGGCTCGATCCCGGTCGAGCGGCCCAAGCGCTTCGTGCTCGCGGTGCGCACCGGGCCCGGCACCGAGGCGACACCGGTGACGAGCACGATCATCCGGCGCGCCGACCTGGTCTTCTGAATGACGGGGCGCCGCCGCACCGACAGCCCCCGGGCCCCGCGCCGCTCGATCGCGCGGCGCTATGCGGTGCATGTCGGTGTGATCAGCGGCTCGCTGCTGCTCGCATCGAGCGGGCTGGAGATGCTGTTCGGCTACCGCGAGGCGCGCCAGCAGATCGCGGGCGTGCAGGCCGTGCAGGCCGAGGCCGCCGCGCGCGAGATCACGCAGTACCTGCGCAACATCGAGGACGGCCTGCGCGACACCGCCAAGCTGCCCTGGGGCGACCGCGCGTTCGGCTGGCAGCAGAAGCGCGAGGAGTTCTACCGGCTGATGGTGCTGTTCCCGGCCATCGTCGAGTTGCAGGAAGTCGATGCCGGCGGCCGCGAGACGCTGTACGTCTCCAGGAGCGAGGCAGACCGGATCGACTCCGGCGCGCCGCCGGCCGAGCCGGCGCTGCTGAACGCGACCGTGGAGGCGCCCCACTATGGCGCCACCTTCTACCGCGAGGGCGCCGAGCCGTATGTGCGGCTGGTGGCGCCCCACGTCGCGCGCACGCGCAGCTGGACGGTCGCGACGCTGAACCTGCGCTTCCTCGGCGAGGTCGTGTCCGGGCTGAAGGTGGGCGAGAACGGGCGCATCTTCGTGGTCGACGCGTCGAACCGGCTGATCGCCCACCCGCGCGCCACCCACGTGCTGCGCCAGCTCGACCTGACGCAGTTCGCACCCGTGCAGGTGGCTCGCTCCCGGTCAGGCCCGGCGCCGCTGCTGGCCGCCGAGGACCACGACGACCTGGAGGGCCGCCCGGTCATCGTGACGGCGCGCCAGCTGCAGTCACCCGACTGGATGGTGTTCGTCGAGCAGCCGCGCTCCGAGGCACTGGAGCCGGCGCTCGCCACGCTGACCCGCACGCTGCTGCTGATCGCCGTCGGCGGCGTGCTGGCGCTGGCCGCCAGCATGCTGTTCTCGCGCCGCATGGCGGCACCGATCATCCGGCTGCGCCAGGCGACGCGCCGCATCGCGGCCGGCGACCTGGCGCACCGCATCGAGCTCGACACCGGTGACGAGATCGAGCAACTGGGCGACGACTTCAACCGCATGGCGCGCCAGCTGCTGGAGTCGTACCGCGGCCTGGAGGCCAAGGTGACGCAGCGCACCGCCGAGCTCGCGGTGCGCAAGGAAGAGGCCGAGCGGGCCAATGCCGCGAAGACGCGCTTCCTGGCCGCCGCGAGCCACGACCTGCGCCAGCCGATGCACTCGATCAGCCTGCTCGTCAGCGTGCTGCGCGACCGGCTGGTCGACCCGCAGCAGGCGGTGCTGGCCGACAAGGTGCTGCTGTCGGTGGCGGTGATGGAACATCTTTTCTCCAGCCTGCTCGACATCTCGAAGCTCGATGCCGGGGCGGTGCATCCCGACGTTCAGCCGATCGCGGTCGACAGCGTGCTGGCGCAGCTCGCCCACGCTTACGGGCCGCTGGCCGCGGCGCGTGGACTGTCGCTGACGGTGGCGCGTTGCCGCGGCGTGGTGCGCAGCGATGCGGCGATGCTGGAGCGCATCCTCGGCAACCTGGTCGCGAACGCGATCCGCTACACGCGGCGTGGCGGCGTGCTGGTGGGATGCCGGCGGCGCGGCGCGGCGCTGTGCATCCAGGTCGTCGACACCGGCATCGGCATCCCGGCGACCCACCTGGACGACATCTTCGACGAGTTCTTCCGCCTCGACGGACTGTCGCTCGACGAGGAGAAGGGTTTGGGGCTCGGCCTGTCGATCGTCAAGCGCAGTGCCGAAATCCTGGGCCATCCATTGCGCGTGCACTCGGTGCAGGGCCGGGGTTCGACCTTCGAGATCGAGGTGCCGCGCGTCGACAACCTGCCGTCGCAACAGGCGATGCCGCTGCTGGACGGCGTGGACCGCAGCGCGCTGAGCGGCGCCTTCGTGATGGTGATCGACGACGACGAGCGCAACCGCGATGCACTCGACGCGCTGTGCGTGCATTGGGGGTGCAGCGTGCTCGCGGTGGCCTCGGTCGACGACGGGGTGCGGCAGCTGGCGCAGCACCTGCGTGCGCCCGACCTGCTGATCACCGACTTCCGGATCGCCCAAGGCCATGACGGCGTCGATGCGATCGAGCGCATCCGCGCGCTGACGCTGGAGGCGATCCCGGCGATCGTGGTGACGGCCGACGTCGCGTCCGGCCTGCAGCAGCGCGTTGCCGCGGCCGGTGCCGTGCTGCTGCACAAGCCGGTCGGCGCCGATCGGTTGCTGCGCGCCGTCAGCGCGGCACTGCGCTCGCGTGAAGACGCCGCGGCTACGGCCGATCGAAGCGCAGCCCCAGCTTGCCCGCCGCAATGACCGCCTGCGTGCGGGTGGTGACGTTGAGCGCCCGCAGCACTGCCGAGGTGTGGGACTTCACCGTCCCCGGGGCCAGGTCGAGCTCGCGGCAGATCAGCTTCGCGGACTTGCCCTGCAGGATCAGGTAGAGCACCTCGGCCTGGCGCGGCGTGATGCCGAGTTCCTCGGGGTGCCGGCCGGCCGGCACGGCGGGCACGGCCTCGCCGGCCGGCGCCGGCGCATGGCGCTCGGCACCGGCATGGCGTCCGGCGAGGAAGACCGACGGCGGCAGGTAGATCCCGCGCGCCATGATCAATTGCAGCGCGCCGCCGAACACGACCGAGGTCGAACTCTTCGGGATGAAGCCCATCGCACCGGCGTCGAGCGCACGCAGCACGGTGTCCTTGTCGTCGGAGGAGGACAGCGCGACCACCGGTGTCGCCGGGTGGCGTTCTCGGATCAGCGCGATGCCTTCGAGCCCGGGCATGCCCGGCAGCGCGAGGTCGATCAGCACCAGGTCGATCGAGGGCTGCCGCGCGAGCGTCGCCAGGCCCTCTTCGCAGCTGCCCGCCTCCCAGACCGTCAGCGGCTCCACCAGCGGGCGCAGCAGCAAGGCGATGCCCTCTCGAAACAAGGCATGGTCATCGATCAGCAGGACGTTCATCCCGTCGCCTCCTCGGGGCATCTTAGCGAGGCATCGTGGCGCCGGCGCGGGAAGCCCCTCATCCATCGGGCTGAGCCGCATGGCTGATGGGGGCGCCGTTCGCCCGGTGCTGCAATCGGGTCCACACCTCGGGAGCTCGCATGGATCTCACGACTTCACTTCCGCAGCACGGCGCGCAAACGGCCTGCGTGGGCGACGCCTTCCGCGACGGCACGGACGAACCGGAATGCGGACCAGCCGAGCAGACGCTGCTGCGAGTGCTGGATGCCGTCGACTACGGGCTGATGCTGCTGACGGGCGGCGGCGCGCTGGTCTGGGCCAATCGCATCGCTCGACGCGAATGCGGCGTGCCTGGCCGCCTGCGTGTCGTCGGCGGGTGCGTGGCCGGTGCCGACGAGGCGACCTGCCGCCACCTTCGCGAGGCCATCGCGGGCGCCTGCGTCGGCAGGCGCAGCCTGGTGCCGATGCCGGCGCGGGCCGACGCGCCGCCTTGGTCGATCGCCGTGCTGCCCCTCGGCGGCGCAGGCGGTCGTGGTGAGGAGTCCGGTGTGCTGCTGATGTTGGGCCGCAGCCAGGTCTGCCAGCCGCTCAGCGTCGACTTCTTCGCACGTGTCCACAAGGTGACGACCGCCGAGAAGACCGTGCTGCTCGCTCTGTGCCAGGGCCAGTCGGCGGGCGAGCAGGCGCGCGCGTTGGGCGTAGCGGTGTGCACCGTGCGCACCCACATCGGCAGCCTGCGGATGAAGACCGGCGCACGCAACATCGGCGACCTGGTGCGGATGGTGACGGCGCTTCCACCGATCGTGCCGGCGCTGAACTGAGCTGCGCGTGTCTAGGCCGGGCTCGCCAGCTTCAGCCCGACGATGCCGGCCACGATCAGCGCGAGGCTCGCGAGCCTCGCCGCGGAGGCCGGTTCGCCGAACAGCACGATGCCGAGGATCGCGGTGCCGACCGCACCGACGCCGACCCACACCGCGTAGGCCGTGCCGACCGGCAGCGACTTCATCGCATAGCCCAGCAGGCACACGCTGATGACCATCGCCGCCACCGTGCCGATCGAGGGCCACAGGCGCGTGAAGCCTTCGGTGTACTTCAGGCCGATCGCCCAGCCGATTTCGAAGAGGCCTGCGGCCACCAGGATGATCCAGTTCATGGGTTTGCCTTGTCGGGGTCGGGAATGAGTGAGCGGTTGTACCCGCAACCGGCGCCCGGCGCGGCGGGGCGTGCGCCAACAGTGGTACAACCGCGGGTCTTTCAACCAACACACCGGAGAACGCCATGAGCGCCGACAAGGACCGCGCCATTCGCAGGCAAAAGCAAAAGCGCGCGAAGCATGTCAAGAAGGAAACCCGCCAACTGCGTGAAGCAGCGGCTGGGTCGGCAACGAAGCAGGCCACCAAGGCCGCCTGATCGGGCACCGGTTCGGGCGCCACCTCAGGCGTCAGCCGTCGTCACCCTCGACCTCGGCCCCGCCTTTGACGACGCGGCGGATCACCTCGGGTGAGAACCCGCGGCTCGACAGGAACCGCATCTGTTTGGCGCGCCCGGCGGCATCCGCGGCCGGCGCGCCGAATTTGCGCAGCCACACCTCGTGGGCGCGCGCGAGTTCACTGTCCTTGAGTCTTGCCGCAGTGCCGGCATCGAGCGCGACACCGTGCTGCGCCAGTTCCAGGCGAATGCGCAGGTTGCCGTAGCGGCCCTCGCGCACATGGACCCGGCTCTCGACGAAGCGTTGCTCGCTGAAGTAGCCCTTGTCCTGCAGCCACGTCAGCACGTCGTCGACCTGCTGGTCGGCATCAATGGGTTCGGTGGGCTCGGCGGGCTCGGCGGGCTCGGTGAGCCCGGACTCCGCCTCGCTGTGCAGCTTCCGCAGATGCTGCAGCAGCTTGCGCCGCAGCTCCTGCCGGCTGTGCTCGCGCTGTGACAGCAGCTGCACGCCGCGCCCGCGCAGCGACAGCCGCCGTTTCATCGCCACCGCCGGACGGTTGCTGCGCTCCCGCGATTACTCGCGGGCTTCCTTCGGTTCTTTCAATTCCTTCGGCTCTTTCGACTCTTTGGCAGCCTTCTTCGACGGCTTGGCCTCATCGGCCACCGCTGCCGCGCCACCATTGGTCGGCAGCAGCGGAATGCCCATCGCCTCGCGCACCTTGTTCTCGATCTCGATCGACAGGTCGGGGTTCTCGCGCAGGAACTCGCGGGCGTTGTCCTTGCCCTGGCCGATCTTCTCGCCGTTGTAGGCGTACCAGGCACCCGACTTCTCGAGCACCTTGGCCTCGACGCCCATGTCGATCACCTCGCCTTCGCGGCTGATGCCCTGGCCGTAGAGGATGTCGAACTCGGCGGTCTTGAACGGCGGCGACACCTTGTTCTTGACGACCTTGACCTTGGTCTCGTTGCCGATGACTTCTTCGCCCTTCTTGATGCTGCCGATGCGGCGGATGTCGAGCCGCACCGACGCGTAGAACTTCAGCGCATTGCCGCCGGTGGTGGTTTCGGGGCTGCCGAACATCACGCCGATCTTCATGCGGATCTGGTTGATGAAGATGACCATCGTGTTGGTCTTCTTGATGGTGCCGGTGAGCTTGCGCAGCGCCTGGCTCATCAGGCGGGCCTGCAGGCCGGGCAGCGAATCGCCCATCTCGCCTTCGATTTCGGCCTTGGGCGTCAGCGCCGCGACCGAGTCGATCACCACCAGGTCGACCGAGCCGGAGCGCACCAGCGCGTCGACGATCTCGAGCGCCTGCTCGCCGGTGTCGGGCTGGCTGATCAGCAGCTCTTGCAGGTTGACGCCCAGCTTCTGGGCATAGGCGGTGTCGAGCGCGTGCTCGGCATCGATGAAGGCGCAGGTGCCGCCGAGCTTCTGCATTTCGGAGATGACCTGCAGCGTCAGCGTGGTCTTGCCCGACGATTCGGGGCCGTAGATCTCGACCACCCGGCCGCGCGGCAGGCCGCCCACGCCCAGCGCGGCATCGAGGCCGAGCGAACCGGTGGAGACGACCTCGATGTCTTCGATCACCTCGCCTTCGCCGAGCCGCATGATCGAGCCCTTGCCGAACTGCTTTTCGATCTGCGCCAGCGCAGCTTGCAGGGCCTTGGCCTTTTCGGTGTTGAGGGTGGCGGCTTTGACGGGGGCATCCATGGGGCGATCTCCTAGAGTTGCGCGGATTATGGCAAAGGCTGGATGTTTGTACAGTCTTTTCTGGGGTTCCCTACAATCCCGCAGCGGCCGGGTCACGAGCCGCACAGGAGGCAGCCATGCGCGTGTTGATCGCCGAAGACGACCAGGTGTTGGCCGACGGGCTGCTGCGCTCGCTGCGCAATGGGGGCTATGCGGTCGACCACGTGGCGAGCGGCACCGAGGCCGACGCGGCCCTGTCGGCCCATGAGTTCGACCTGCTGATCCTCGACCTCGGCCTGCCGAAGCTGCACGGGCTCGAGGTGCTGCGCAAGCTGCGCGCCCGCGGCTCGGCGGTGCCGGTGCTGATCCTGACCGCGGCCGACAGCGTCGAGCAGCGCGTGCAGGGCCTCGACCTCGGCGCCGACGACTACATGGCCAAGCCGTTCTCGCTGCAGGAACTCGAGGCCCGCGTGCGTGCGCTGACGCGGCGCGGGCTGGGCACCGCGTCGAGCGTGATCCGGCACGGGCCGCTGACCTTCGACGCGACCGGCCGCGTGGCCTACCTGAACGACCAGATGGTCGAGCTGTCGGCGCGCGAGCTGAGCCTGCTCGAGGTGCTGCTGCAGCGCGCCGGCCGGCTGGTCAGCAAGGACCAGTTGGTCGAGCGGCTGTGCGAATGGGGCGAAGAGGTCAGCAACAACGCGATCGAGGTCTACATCCACCGGCTGCGCAAGAAGATCGAGCAGGGCCCGGTGCGGATCGCGACGGTGCGCGGGCTGGGCTACTGCCTGGAGAAGATCGCAGCCTGATGAAAGTGGCCGGATGAAAGAGCAGCGCTCGCTGTTCGGCGAGATCCTCGACTGGATGCTCGCGCCGCTGCTGCTGCTGTGGCCGATGAGCGTGGTGCTGACCTGGCTGGTCGCGCAGGGCATCGCCAACAAGCCGTTCGACCGCCAGCTCGGCGAGATGGCCCGCGTGCTGTCGCAGCAGGTCACAGTGCAGGACGCCGGCGGCGGCACGCTGCCGTCGGCCAGCTTCGCGCTGCCGGCCAGCGCCGCCGAGCTGCTGCACACCGACGAGACCGACACGCTGTATTACCAAGTGCTCGGCCTCGACGGCCAGTACCTGAGCGGCGACCGCGCACTGCCGATGCCCAACGACGAAGAGCGCGCCGCGCCCGGCGTGGTGCGCTACCGCGACGACGAGATCAACCGCGAGCCGGTGCGCATCGCCTACGTGCGCATCGGGTTGCCGGGCAGCATGGCGGCCGGCGTCGAGGCGCCGATCGTGCAGGTGGCCGAGACGCTGGGCAAGCGCTCGCGGCTGGCCACCGAGATCATCAAGGGCGTGATGCTGCCGCAGTTCGTGATCCTGCCGCTGGCGGTGCTGCTGGTGTGGCTGGCGCTCGCGCGCGGCATTGCGCCGCTGAACGAGCTGCAGCAGCGCATCCGCCGCCGCGAAAGCCACGACCTGAGCCCGATCGACGAGCGCGACGCGCCCGAGGAGGTTTCGCCGCTGGTGCGCGCGATCAACGACCTGCTGGCCCGGCTGGACCGCAGCATCGGCGCGCAGAAGCACTTCCTGGCCGACGCGGCGCACCAGCTGAAGACGCCGCTGGCCGGGCTGCGCACGCAGGCCGAGCTGGCGCAGCGCGAGATCGATGCCGGCGAGCGCGACCCGCAGGCGCTGAAGAAATCGCTGCAGCAGATCGCGCGCGCCAGCCAGCGCGCCGCGCGCATGGTCAACCAGCTGCTCGCGATGGCACGCGCCGAGGACGCCTCGCAGGCGCTGCAGCACCAGCCGGTCAACCTGGCGCGGCTGGCGGCCGAGGCGGTGCACGATTTCGTGCCGCGCGCGCTCGAGAAGCGCATCGACCTCGGCTACGAAGGCCCCGAGACCACGCGGCGCGGCGCGGCCGGGTTGTCGGTCTCCGGCCAGCCGGTGCTGCTGCGCGAGCTGATCCGCAACCTGGTCGACAACGCGCTGCAGTACACGCCCGAAGGCGGCACGGTCACGGTGCGGGCCGTCGACGACCCGTTCGGCCAGGTGGTCGTGGTGCAGGTGGAAGACTCCGGCCCGGGCATCCCGGCCGGCGAGCGCGACAAGGTGTTCCAGCCGTTCTACCGCTCGCTGGGCACCAACGTCGACGGCTCGGGGCTCGGGCTCGCGATCGTGCGCGAGATCGCGCAGCAGCACGGCGCCGAGATCACGCTGGAAGACGCCAACCTGCGGCACCGCCCGGGCCTGAGCGAGCAGGGCGGCGTGGCCTTCGGGCCCGGGGCGCGCTTCACGGTGCGCTTTCCGGTGCAGTTGCCGGCGCAGGTGCCGGTCGAGCCCCCGGCCGGTTCCGGCACGGTGACCGACGGAAACACGGGCGAATCCCATCCGACTTAGACTGCCCCGGGTTAACCCGAGGTGCATCCCGATGGCAGTACACGAAACGATCTCCCACCCGAAGAGCGGTGGCGACGCCCCGGCCACGCTCGGCCTCGACCTCGCGCTGCAGGGCGGCGGCTCGCACGGCGCCTTCACCTGGGGCGTGCTCGACCGGCTGCTCGAAGACGACGGGCTGCACTTCAGCGGCGTCTCGGGCACCAGCGCCGGCGCGCTGAATGCCGCGGTGATGGCCAGCGGCTACAAGAAGGGCGGTCGCGACGGCGCACGCGCGGCGCTGACCGAGTTCTGGCGCGACGTCAGCCGCTCGGGTTCGATCTTCTCGCCGTTCTCGGCCGGCCAGGCCCATTCGCTGAGCGACAACTTCAAGCTCGACAAGCTGCCGGGCTACCAGTGGATGAGTTCGTTCTTCCGCTCGTTCAGCCCCTACGAATTCAACCCGCTCAACCTGAACCCGCTGCGCGACGTGCTGCGCCGCCACGTCGATGAAGACGCGGTGCATGCGAGCGGGCTGCGGCTGTTCATCACCGCGACCAGCGTGACGACCGGCCAGGCGCGCGTTTTCACCGGCCGCGACATCACGGTCGACGTGCTGCTCGCGTCGGCCTGCCTGCCGTTCCTGTTCCAGGCGGTGCACATCGACGGCGAGCCCTACTGGGACGGCGGCTACACCGGCAACCCGGCCATCTACCCGCTGATCTACCAGACCGCGGCGCTCGACATCCTGCTGGTGCGCATCAACCCGCTGGTGCGCGAAGGCACGCCGACGCGCAGCGAGGAGATCATGGACCGGCTCAGCGAGATCACCTTCAACGCGAGCCTGATGTCGGAGATGCGCGCGATCTCGTTCGTCTCGCGGCTGGTGCGCGAGGGCAAGCTCGACCCGGGGCGCTACAAGGACCTGCGGCTGCACATGGTGGCCGACGACGAGGGCCTCGGGCCGTATGGCGCGAACAGCAAGTTCAACACCGACCGCGCGTTCCTCGAAGACCTGTTCGCGCTCGGTCGCACCGCGGCGACGAGCTGGCTGAAGAAGCACCGGGCCGACATCGGCGTGAAGTCGACGCTCGACGTCGACCGCGAGTTCCTGCGCGGGCCGAAGAAGCACAAGCCAGCCTGAGCACGGTCCGCAGCAAGGTCCGCAGCAAGATAGCGCAGACACGCGCAACCGATTGCGGCCATGATGGCGGTTTCGCGAATCCTGTCCTCATGCCGGCCCCCATCCGCTCCATCCCCACCGCCCCCGCCGCGCCCCGCCCGAGCCTGATCGCGCTCACCTGGCCGCTGCTGGCCGAGCTGGTGCTCGGGCTGCTGGTCGGGCTGACGGGGTTGTGGCTCGCGTCGCGGCAATCGGACACCGCGTCCGGCGCGTTCGCGCTCGCGAACAACGTGCAGGCCTCGTTCTTCCTGCTGTTCCGCATCATCAGCATGGGCGTCAGCGTGGTGATCACGCAGAACCTGGGCGCCGGCAACCGCAAGGGCGCCGACGAGACCGCGCGCGCCGCGCTCGGCGCGAGCACCTGGCTGGGCCTGGGCGCCGGGCTGGTGGTCGCGGCCTGCGCGAACCCGCTGCTCTCGGTGCTGAACGCGCCGGCCGACGTGCTGCCGATCGCCGGGCCCTACCTGCGGGTGCTGGCCGTCGCGCTCGCGCTCGACGCGTTCAACGCCAGCATGTCGTCGGTGATGCGTGCCCACCTGCATGCGCGCGACACGCTGATGAACATGCTGGCGATGCACAGCCTGCACCTGCTGATCTGCACGCCGCTGATGACCGGCTTCGGTCCGGTGCCGGGGCTGGGTCTTCCGGGCTTCGCGCTCGCGATGGCGCTGAGCCGCGCCTTCGGCGTCGGCTTCCACCTGTGGCTGTGGCAGCGCCGGCTCGACCTGGTGCCGAGCGCGCGCGACTGGTGGGTGATGCGCTGGCGCCGGCTCGGGCCGGTGCTGCACATCGGGCTGCCGGGCGCGGCCGAGAACGTGGCCTACCGGCTCGCGCTGCTGGTGACGATCGCGCTGGTGGCGCGCATGGGCGCGGCCGAGCTCGCGGTGCACAGCTACACGATGCAGATCATGTATTTCATCCTGGTGTTCGGTCTCGCGATCGGCTTCGCCAGCGAGATCCTGGTCGGCCACCTGATCGGTGCCGGCCAGCTGCATGCGGCGCACCGGCTGGTGCGCAAGAGCCTGCGCTGGGGGCTGGTGGTGTCGACCAGCCTCGCGCTGGTCGGTGCGCTGACGGCGCGCTGGACGATGCAGCTCTTCACGCACGACCCGCACATCATCCAGGCCGCGACCACGCTGCTGTGGATCACGGTGCTGCTGGAGCCGGGCCGCACCTTCAACCTGGTCGTGATCAACGCGCTGCGCGCGACCGGCGACGCGAAGTTCCCGGTGATGGCCGGTGCCGCGTCGATGGTGTTCGTGATGGCCGGCGGCGCGTGGCTGCTGGGCGTGTACTTCGGGCTCGGGCTGGTCGGCGTGTGGATCGCGTATGCGGCCGACGAATGGCTGCGCGGGCTGACGATGGCGGCGCGCTGGTACCGGCAGGGCTGGGTGCCGTCGGCGCGGGCGACGCACCGGCGCGTGGTGCGCCAGCGGCACGGATTGGCCCCCGCGTAGCCGTCAGCGCTGGACCGGCATGCAGAGTTCGCAGATCACCCGGTCTTCGGGCGGCAGGGGCTGCCCCACCGGGTAGGTCTCGAAGAATGGCACGTCCCCGACCAGCAGCCCCGAGGTCGGGAGCCAGTCGTTGAGCAACTGCCGCCACGCGTGCTGCATCGAGGGGCCCGTCCCCTCGTAGGCCAGGCAGGCGTGCAGGCCGCCGGCCACGCGCTTGCGCGACATCCGCCCGCTGACCGGTTCGTGCCAATTCGGCGGCAGCACCACGCAGGCGTCGAAGCGGCAGCGCGACACCGGCGCGATGTCCGGATCGTCCAGCCCCATGCCCAGCCGCATCTGCCCGGCCAGCCCCAGCGCCTCGATGTGCGGCATGAACGCGGCCCAGGCCTGCGAGACCATCGTGTCGTAGCGGCCCTGCACCCGCCAGTACAGCACCTCGCACTCGGGCAGCTGCTTGAGCACCACCGGGTAGCGCTGGCTCACCGGCTGCCGGGTGCGCACCATGCGTTGCCGGCGCTCCCACAGCAGCTGCCCGCCGCGCCGCCAGGCGGTCGGCGTCATGCCGAAGTGCTGCTTGAACGCCCGCGAGAACGCCTCGCCCGATTCGAAGCCGACCGCGAACGCGATGGTCGTGATGCTGTCGCGCGGCGCATGCCGCAGGCGCCCGCCGGCGGCCTCGAGCCGGCGCCGGCGCACGAAGTCGAGCAGGGTCTCGCCGGTCCAGGCGCGGAACACCCGGTGGAAATGGAAGGGCGAGAACGCCGCCACCTCGGCCAGCGCTTCCAGCCGCAGGTCGTCGGCGAGGTGCGCGTCGATGTGGTCGAGCACGCGGTTCATGCGCCGCAGGTGTGCCTCGGGCGCCTCGGGCGCGTCGGGCCCATGGGGAGGAGGCGTGCGTCGCGTGGTCAACGTGCTTGCCGCCGCAGTTCGTCGAGCGCCTCAGCGCTGCATCAGCCGCCGGCTCTTCGAGATCGACATCAGGATGCCGAGCCCGAGCCCGAGCGTCAGCATCGCGGTGCCGCCGTAGCTGATGAAGGGCAGCGGCACGCCCACCACCGGCAGGATGCCGCTGACCATGCCCATGTTGACGAAGGCGTAGGTGAACCAGCTCAGCGTCACCGCCCCGGCCAGCAGCCGGGTGAACACCGTCGGCGCATCGGCCGCGATGACCAGCCCGCGGAAGATCAGGAACGTGAAGCCGAGAATCAGCGACACGCAGCCGACCAGCCCGAACTCCTCGGAGAAGGCCGCGAAGATGAAGTCGGTGGTGCGCTCGGGGATGAACTCCAGGTGGGTCTGCGTGCCCTTCATGAAGCCCTTGCCCTCGATGCCGCCGGAGCCGATCGCGATCATCCCCTGGATGATGTGGAAGCCCTTGCCGAGCGGGTCGGTGGTCGGGTCGAGCAGCGTGCAGACGCGGTTCTTCTGGTAGTCGCGCATCATCGGCCACACCACGTCGGGCTGGCAGATGCGATCCTCCGACACCACCACCGCGGTGATCGCCGCGCCGCCGATCACCAGCACCGGCACGATCAGCTTCCACGACAGCCCGGCGAAGAAGATCACGTACAGCCCCGCCGACAGCACCAGGATCGCGGTGCCCAGGTCGGGCTGCTTGACGATCATGCCGACCGGCACCGCCAGCAGCCCGAGCGCGACGATGAAGTCGAGCACGCGCAGCTGGCCCTCGCGGCGCTGGAACCACCAAGCCAGCATCAGCGGCATCGCGATCTTCATGATCTCGCTCGGCTGGATCACGATGCCCACGTTGAGCCAGCGCGTCGCACCCTTCTTGGTGACGCCGATCACCGCGGTGGCGATCAGCAGCGCGACGCCCACGGTGTACAGCGGCACCGCCAGCCGCATCAGCCGCTGCGGCGGCACCTGCGCGACGATGAACAGGATGATCAGCGCGAGCACCATGTTGCGGCCGTGGTCGACGAAGCGCGAGCCGTTGTCGAAGCCGGCCGAGTACATCGTCACCAACCCGGCCGCGCCGAGCAGCAGCACGCCGATCACCAGCGGCGCGTCGAAGCCGGTGAAGACCGGCTTCAGCCGCTGCCAGACCGAGGGCTTCTCGAAGACGATGCTCATGGGGCGCGGCGGGCCGGCCTGGAGGCCGCCGAGGCCGTGGGGGAGGGCGCCGATGTGGCTGATGCGGCTGCCGCTGCCGACGCCGCCGGCGGCGTGATCAGCAGCGACGGTGCCGAAGCGGCCACCGGCACCACCAGCGGCGGCGGTATATCGGTGGGCGCCGCCGCGACGTTGTTGATCGACACGCCCTGCAGCGGCACGCTCGCGACCGGCCGCGGCTTGCCGATCGGCGCATAGGTCTGGCCGCCGCGCGTCGCGAGGATGTCTTCCTCGCTCGGGTACTGGCCTTCGAGCACGAAGTCGAACACCCGGCGCGCGATCGGGGCCGCCGCGCCGGCGCCGAAGCCGGCGTTCTCGACCACCAGCGCCAGCGCGATGTGCGGCTCCTCGAGCGGCGCGAACGCGGTGAACAGCGCATGGTCGCGGTGCCGCTCGTCGATCTTGCTGGCGTCGTACTTCTCGTTCTGCTTGATCTGGATCACCTGGGCCGTGCCGGTCTTGCCGCCGGAGCGGTACAGCGAGCCCTGGAACGCGCGCGCCGCCGTGCCCTCCTGCGTAACGCCGTACAGCGCCTGGTGGATCACCGCGACGTGGTCGGGGCTCCAGGCAAGCGGCTCCAGCCGGTCGCCCGACAGCGTCTGCTGGCTGCGCGTCTCGACGTTCTCGATCGCGCGCACCAGGTGCGGCTTGAAGCGCTTGCCGCCGGCCGCGAGCGTCGCCTCGGCTTGCGCGAGTTGCAGCATCGTGAAGGTGTTGTAGCCCTGGCCGATGCCCAGCGAGATGGTCTCGCCGGGGTACCACTTCTGCATTTCCTTGCGCTTGTAGTTGTTGCGCTTCCACTCGGTGGACGGCAGCGTGCCGCGCAGCTCGCCCTGCATGTCGATGCCGGTCATCTGGCCGAGCCCGAGCGGCGCCATGAAATCGTGGATCGCATCGACGCCCAGGTCGTTGGCGAGGATGTAGTAGTAGGTGTCGCACGACTGCACGATCGAGCGGTACATGTCGACGACGCCATGCCCGCCTTCCTTGTCGTCGCGGAACTTGTGGTTGCCGAACCAGAAGAAGCCGGGGTCGCTGATCGACTGCTGCGGCGTGCGCTTGCCCAGTGTCAGCGCGGCCAGCGCCATCAGCGGCTTGTAGGTGGAGCCGGGCGGGTAGGCGCCGCGCAGTGCGCGGTTCAGCAGCGGCTTGTCCTCGGACTCGTTCAGCGCCTTCCAGTTCTCGGCGTCGATGCCGTCGACGAACAGGTTGGGGTCGAAGTTGGGCTTGCTGACGAAGGCCAGCACCTCGCCGTTGCGCGGGTCGATCGCCACCAGCGCGCCGCGCCGGTCGCCGAACAGCTGCTCGACCAGCGCCTGCAGCCGGATGTCGATCGACAGCACCAGCGTGTTGCCGGGCGTCGCCGGGTTGCTCTTGAGCTGCCGCACCGCGCGCCCGCCGGCGCTGGTCTCGACCTCTTCGAAGCCGGTCGCGCCGTGCAGTTGCTCCTCGTAGGCCTGCTCGATGCCGAGCTTGCCGATGTACTCGGTGCCGCGGTAGTTCGATTCGTCTTCCGACTCCTCGATCTTCTCTTTCTCGGACTGGTTGATGCGGCCGATGTAGCCGATCAGGTGGCTGCCGACCTCGCCCAGCGGGTAGTTGCGGAACAGCCGGGCCTTGATGTCGACGCCGGGGAAACGGAAGCGCTGCGCGGTGAAGCGGGCGACCTCTTCATCGGTCAGCTTGGTGCGGATCGGCAGCGATTCGAAGCTGCTCTTGGTTTCTTCCATCAGGCGCTTGAAGCGCTTGCGGTCGCGCGGCTGCACCTCGACCACCTGCGACAGCTGGTCGATCACGGCGTCGAGGTCGTCGACCTTGGTCGGGGTGATCTCGAGCGTGTAGGCCGAGTAGTTGTTGGCCAGCACGACGCCGTTGCGGTCGACGATCAGCCCGCGGTTGGGCACGATCGGCACCACGGCGATGCGGTTGTTCTCGGCCTGGGTCGCGAGCTCGTCGTGGCGCATCACCTGCAGCACGACGAGGCGGAACACCAGCAGGCCGAACGCGAACAGCACGAACAGCGCGGCCGCGAGCAGCCGGGTGCGAAACCGCCCCAGCTCCTGCTCGACGTTTTTCAGTTCTGTCATGTCGCGACCGCTGCGTCAGAGGGGTCGGTTCTGATCGGGGTCAGGCGGCCGACGCTGCGGCGCGAGCAGCACCCACGATGCCACCGGCCACAGCAGGCTTTCGAACACCGGCGCGAGCATCAGTTCCCAGCCCGGCAGCATGCCGCCCACCAACATTCGCACGATCAGCGACACCGCGTGCGCCGCGACAAACAGCGGCAGGATCTGCAGCGCCTGCTGCGGCAGCCCGAACCACAGCAGGCGCCGGTGGATCGTGATCGCGAAGAAGCTCAGCAGCGTGTAGGCCAGCGCATGCTGGCCCAGCACCGCGCTGTCGTGCACGTCCATCAGCAGCCCGAACATGAACGCGATGCCGACGCCGATGCGCCGCGGCTGGTGCACGTTCCAGAACGCGAGCGCGAGCGCGAGCAGGTCGGGAATGGCCGGGATGCGGCCGAACGGCACCAGGTTGAACAGGAAGGCCAGCAGCAGCGAACTCCAGATGAACCACGGGTTCACCGGCAGCAGCAGCTGGTCGGAGCCACGCGGCATCATTTGCGGTTCCCCCTGCGTCCACCGGAACCGGGCTTGGCGTTCGGATCGACCGCCGGCTCGGGCTTGGGCTGCATCTGCACGCCCAGCGGCTCCAGCACCAGCACGTGGCGCACCGCGTCGGGCTGCGCGATCGGCGCGAGCGCGATGCGGGCGAAGCCGGTGTCGACGCGCCGGTCGACGCTGACCACCTTCGCGACCGGGATGCCCGACGGGTAGACGCCGTCGACGCCCGAGGTCGCGAGCACGTCGCCGACCTGCACGTCGGCATTGCCGGCCATGAAGCGCAGCTCCAGCCCGGCGCCGGCCGAGTTGCCGAACGCAGCGCTGCGCACCTGGGTGCGCAGGTTGAGCACCGGGATCGCGGCGTCCTTGTCGGTCAGCAGCGTGACCTCGGCGCTGTACGGGAAGGCCCGTGTCACCTGGCCGAGCACGCCGGCCTCGTTGATGACCGGCGACGCGACGGCGATGCCCTGCTGCGTGCCGCGGTCGATGATGACCTTGCGCGAGTACGGGTCGGGCGCGTCGTACAGCACCTCGGCCGTCTGCGAGCGCACCGACAGGCCCGGGCGCAGCTCGAGCAGCGCGCGCAGCCGCAGGTTCTCCTGCTCCAGCAGCTCGACGCGGGCCGAGCGCGCCGCCTGCTCGGCCAGCTCGCGCCGGGCGCGGGCCTCGGCCGACAGCGCGCCCTGCAGCCCCATCGCGTAATCGCCGGCGGCGCTCACCACGTCGACCGGCGCCCGCAGCGCCCGCTCAACCGGGTTCAGCGCGGTCGCCAGCACCGCGCGCACCGGCTGCGTCAGCCTGAAGCGGGTGTCGGCCACCATCAGGAACAGCGCGAGCGCCGAGAAGAACATCAGCCGCGTGAGCGCCGACGGCCCCTGCCGGAAGAAGGGTGGTGGGGTTCGGTCGAGGGTGCCGAGCGGCATGTCTGTGGAGCGAACTTTGAAGTCAAAAGGCCGGCCGCGTCAGCGACGCGCCGGCCGTGTGAGAAAGATCACGTTCACTCGGAGGTGAAGATCGAGCCCAGCCGTTCCATGCGCTCCAGCGCCATCCCGCAGCCGCGCACGACGCAGGTCAGCGGGTCTTCGGCGACCAGCACCGGCAGGCCGGTTTCTTCGGCGAGCAGGCGGTCGAGGTCGCGCAGCAGCGCGCCGCCGCCGGTCAGCATCATGCCGCGCTCGGCGATGTCGGCGCCCAGCTCGGGCGGCGTTTGTTCGAGCGCGTTCTTGACGCTGGAGACGATCTGGTTGAGCGGGTCGGTCAGCGCCTCGAGGATCTCGTTGCTGCTGATCGTGAAGCTGCGCGGCACGCCTTCGGAGAGGTTGCGGCCCTTGACTTCCATCTCCTTGACCTCGGAGCCGGGGAAGGCCGAGCCGATGTTCTTCTTGATGGATTCGGCGGTGGGCTCGCCGATCAGCATGCCGTAGTTGCGTCGGATGTAGTTGATGATGGCTTCGTCGAACTTGTCGCCGCCGACCCGCACGCTGCCCTTGTAGACCATGCCGCCCAGCGAGATCACGCCGACCTCGGTGGTGCCGCCGCCGATGTCGACCACCATCGAGCCGCTGGCCTCGCTGACCGGCAGGCCGGCGCCGATCGCCGCGGCCATCGGCTCCTCGATCAGGTAGACCTCGCTCGCGCCGGCGCCGAGCGCCGATTCGCGGATGGCCCGGCGCTCGACCTGCGTGGAGCCGCAGGGCACGCAGATGATGATGCGCGGGCTCGGCCTGAGCATGCGCGAGTCGTGGACCATGCGGATGAACTGCTTGAGCATCTGCTCGGTCACGGTGAAGTCGGCGATCACGCCGTCTTTCATCGGCCGGATGGCTTCGATGTTGCCGGGCACCTTGCCAAGCATGGCCTTGGCCTCGGTGCCGACCGCCTGGATGGTCTTCTTGCCGTTGGGACCGCCCTCATGGCGGATCGCGACGACCGAAGGCTCGTCCAGCACGATGCCCTTGCCACGCACGTAGATCAGCGTGTTGGCGGTGCCGAGGTCGATGGCCAGGTCGGTGGAGAAGTAGCGGCGCAGGGATGCAAACATGTGCGGGAGAGTTCTTGTTGGCGTCGATCGGCCCGGGGGGAGCGGACGGATGGGACGAATCGACGCAATCGCGAATGGGGAGCCGGGCAGGGTCCGCGAGCCGCTCGAAAGTCCTGCAAACCCTTGAATTTGCACGCCGAAAGAGGCTTGTGGATAACCGGGGATAATACCCCAACCCCCCTGATTTTCAGCCCCGTCGGCACCCTCATCTCCCCTCAAATTCCAATGGCACTGGACTCCCAAGACGTGAGCCGCATCGCGAACCTCGCGCGCCTCGAACTGAAGCCCGCCGAAGAGGCGGCGATGCTGCAGCAACTCAACGGATTCTTCTCGATCGTCGAGCAGATGAGCGCAGTCGACACCAGCGGCGTCGAACCGCTGTACACGCCGCTGTCGGCGGTGCAGGAGGTGGCGCTGCGGCTGCGCGACGACGTCGTCACCGAAACCGACCACCGCGAGGCCAACCAGCGCAGCGCCCCCGCCGTCGAGGACGGCCTGTTCCTGGTGCCGAAGGTGATCGAAGCATGAAGGACCTGCATCAACTGGGCGCGGCCGAGCTGTCGCGCGCACTCGACGCGCGGCAGGTGTCCAGCGTCGAGGCGACGACACATCTGCTTGCACGCGTTGCCGCGCACGCGCACCTGGGCGCCTTCCTGTGCGTCGACGCCGAGGGCGCGCTGCGCCAGGCGGCGCAGGCCGATGCGCGCCGCGCCACCGGCGAGACCGGCGCACTGCTGGGCGTGCCGCTCGCGCACAAGGACATCTTCGTCACCGAGGCGCTGCCGACCACCGCCGGCTCGAAGATGCTGGCCGGCTACCGCAGCCCGTTCGACGCCACCGTGGTCACCCGGCTGGCCGCGGCCGGCACCGTGACGCTGGGCAAGCTGAACTGCGACGAGTTCGCGATGGGCTCGAGCAACGAGAACTCGGCCTTCGGCCCGGTGAAGAATCCGTGGAATGCGGCGCGCGTGCCGGGCGGCTCGTCGGGCGGCTCGGCCGCCGCGGTGGCGGCCCGCCTCGTGCCGGTGGCCACCGGCACCGACACCGGCGGCTCGATCCGGCAACCCGCCAGCTTCACCGGCATCACCGGCATCAAGCCGACCTACGGCGTGTGCTCGCGCTACGGGATGATCGCGTTCGCGTCCAGCCTGGACCAGGCCGGCCCGTTCGGCCGCAGCGCCGAAGATTGCGCGCTGATGCTGTCGGCGATGAGCGGCTTCGACGAGCGCGACGCCACCAGCGCGCAGCGCCCGCCGCAGGACTACGCCGCGGCGCTCACCGCGGCGCGCGCCGGCGCCAGCGCCGCGCAACCGCTGAAGGGCCTGCGCATCGGCCTGCCGACCGAGTTCTTCCCCGCAGCGCTCGCCGCCGACGTCGACGGCGCGGTGCGTGCCGCGCTGGCCGAGCTGCAGAAGCTGGGTGCAACGCTGGTCGACGTGAGCCTGCCGCGCACCGAGCTGTCGATTCCGGTGTACTACATCATCGCGCCGGCCGAGGCCAGCTCGAACCTGAGCCGCTTCGACGGCGTGCGCTTCGGGCACCGGGCCGACAAGTACACCGACCTGCTCGACATGTACAAGAAGAGCCGCGCCGAGGCCTTCGGCGCCGAGGTCAAGCGCCGCATCATGATCGGCACCTACGTGCTGAGCCACGGCTACTACGACGCCTACTACCTGCAGGCGCAGAAGCTGCGGCGCATGATCGCCGACGACTTCCAGCACTGCTTCACGCAGTGCGACGTGATCGCCGGCCCGGTGGCGCCGACGGTGGCCTGGAAGCTGGGCGACAAGAGCGACGACCCGGTCGCGAACTACCTGGCCGACATCTTCACGCTGCCGGCCAGCCTGGCCGGCCTGCCGGGCATGAGCCTGCCGGCCGGCACCGGCGAAGGCGGCATGCCGGTCGGCCTGCAGCTGATCGGCAACTACTTCCAGGAGGGCACGCTGTTGCACGCGGCCCATGCCTTCCAGCAGGCGACCGACTGGCACGCCCGCGCCCCCGCGATCTGACCATGCCAAGCACCCCCAAACTGATCCGCGGCTACGAGGTCGTCATCGGCCTCGAGACGCACGCCCAGCTGTCCACGCGCAGCAAGATCTTCAGCGGCTCCAGCACGCAGTTCGGCGCCGCGCCGAACACGCAGGCCTCGCCGGTCGACCTGGCGCTGCCCGGCACGCTGCCGGTGATGAACCGCGGCGCGGTCGAGCGCGCGATCCGCTTCGGGCTCGCGGTCGGCGCGACGGTGGCGCCGCTGTCGATCTTCGCGCGCAAGAACTACTTCTACCCCGACCTGCCGAAGGGCTACCAGATCAGCCAGTACGAGACGCCGGTGGTGCAGGGCGGCTCGGTGGAGTTCTTCGTCGGCGACGCGAAGCACAAGGTGCAGCTGACGCGCGCGCACCTGGAAGAAGACGCCGGCAAGTCGCTGCACGAGGACTATGCCGGCCAGACCGGCATCGACCTGAACCGCGCCGGCACGCCGCTGCTGGAGATCGTCACCGAGCCCGACATGCGCGCGAGCACCGAGGCGGTGGAGTACGCGAAGGCGCTGCATTCGCTGGTGGTGTGGCTCGAGATCTGCGACGGCAACATGCAGGAAGGCAGCTTCCGCTGCGATGCCAACGTGTCGGTGCGCCGGCCGGGTGCCGAGTACGGCACGCGCCGCGAGATCAAGAACCTGAACAGCTTCAAGTACCTGCAGCAGGCGATCGACTTCGAGATCCAGTGGCAGATCGACCTGATCGAGGACGGCGGCAAGGTCAAGCAGGCCACGGTGCTGTTCAACCCCGACACCGGCGAGACGCGCGAGATGCGCAGCAAGGAAGACGCGCACGACTACCGCTACTTCCCCGACCCGGACCTGCCGCCGCTGGTGATCGCGCCCGAATGGATCGAGCAGGTGCGCGCCGCGATGCCGGAGCTGCCGCGCCTGATGGCCGAGCGCTTCCAGAAGGACTATGGGCTGCCGGCCTACGACGCGTCGATGATGACGCAGGGCAAGGCCTTCGGCGCGTTCTTCGAGGAGACCGCGAAGGCCTGCGGCCAGCCGAAGCTGGCGGCGAACTGGCTGATGGGCGAGGTGTCGCGGCGGCTGAATGCCGAAGAGAAGGGCATCGCGGACAGCCCGGTGAGTGCCGCGACGCTGGCCGCGCTGATCGGGCGCATTGCCGACGGCACGGTCTCGAACAACGGCGCCCGCCAGGTGTTCGATCAGCTGTGGTCCGAAGGCGGCCAGATCGACGCGATCATCGAGGCCAAGGGCCTGAAGCAGATGAGCGACAGCAGCGAGCTGGAGCGCATCCTCGACGAGGTGCTGGCAGCGAACGCCAAGTCGGTCGAGGAATTCCGCGCCGGCAAGGACAAGGCGTTCAACGCGCTGGTCGGCCAGGCGATGAAGGCCACCAAGGGCAAGGCGAACCCGTCGCAGGTGAACGAGCTTCTGAAGAAAAAACTCAGCTAACGAGCTTTTACTTCCCCGCCGCCTTGCGCTGGGGAGGTGCCGAGGCCGCCGGCAGCGCCCCCATCGACCCGGGCGACGCGCCGGCCCACAGCTTCTTCAGCCGTTCGAGTTCGACGTCGTACAGGTTGTTGATGCGCACGATCTCGTCTTCCTGGTTCTGCACCAGCGATTTCTGCGCGGCCACCGCGGCGTCGTTCGCGTCGAGCTGCTGGCGCAGTTTCGCCGGCAGCTTGCGGCCCTTGTAGAACTCCTGCTCGTCGATCAGCGGCTTGCGCTCGCGCTCGAGTTCGGCCAGACGCCCCTGCGAGAACGCGACGCCCTTGCGGACGTCGTCGAGCGCGGCCTCGCGCGCCTTCATGTGGGCGGCATCGTTGGGAAAGCGGTTCACCAGGTTGCGGTCGCGGCGCATCGCATCCTGTTGCGCGACGCGGTCGGCGGCGGCCTGCCGCTCCTTCGCGTCGGCCTCGGCGCGCTCATCGGGCGTCATCGTCGGCGGCACGATCTGGCGCACCGAACCGTCGGTGTTGAGCATGCGCTGCTCGCGCGTCGCGCATTCGACGATCGGGCGGTCGGAGGTCAGGCGCCGGCCGCTGCCGTCGACGCAGCTGTAGATGGCAGCGTGGGCCGACGAGGCGGCCACGAATCCCGCCAGCACCGCGAGGCAGCGCCACATTCCCACCGATCGATTCACCACGGATCGATTCACCACAAGCAGGCTCGTCATTTACACCCCGTAACGGTCCCGGTAGGCGGCCACGCGCGCCAGGTGGCTGCGCAGGGCCGGATCGTCATTCGTCTGCAGATACTGCAGCAAGTCAGCCAGCGTCGCAATGGCAAGCACCGGCATGCCATACGCCGCTTCGAACTCCTCAACGGAGGAACGGGCGCTCAGGTTGTCATCGGAACCCTTGCGTTCCATGCGGTCCATCGCGATCAGCACCGAAACCGGTTCCGCCCCGGCGGCGCGGATCATCTCGACCGATTCGCGCTTGGAGGCGCCGTCGGTGATCACGTCGTCGATGATGACGACGCGCCCCTTCAGCGGCGCGCCGACCATCAGGCCGCCTTCGCCATGGTCCTTGGCTTCCTTGCGGTTGTGGCAGAAGGGCACGTTGCGGCCCAGGCCCGCCAGCGTCACCGCGGTGGCCGATGCGAGCGTGATGCCCTTGTAGGCCGGGCCGAACAGCATGTCGAACCCGATGCCCGAGGCGAGCAGGCGGCGCGCATAGAATTCCGCGAGACGGCCCAGCTTGGCGCCGTCGTCGAACAGGCCGGAATTGAAGAAATAGGGCGACAGCCGCCCGGCCTTGGTCTTGAACTCCCCGAACCGCAACACGCCGGCTTCCACCGAGAAGCTGACGAAGTCTTTGGCCAAGGTGTCAGCGGTGGGGCTCATCGGAGGTCTTTCGTGTTCCGTCTGGTGTCTTTGAATCTGAACGGCATCCGCTCGGCTGCCACGAAGGGCCTTCTGCCGTGGGCGGAAAGCATTGGCGCCGATTGTATGGGGGTGCAGGAGGTGAAGGCCCAGGCCGCCGACATCGCCGGCCGCTTCGAGCGCCTGCACGACATGCACGGCCATTTCCACTTCGCCGAGAAGAAGGGCTACTCGGGCGTCGGCGTGTACAGCCGCAAGACGCCGAGCGACGTGGTGATCGGCTTCGGCTCGCCCGAATTCGACGCCGAGGGCCGCTACGTCGAGCTGCGCTTCGACACCCCGCAGCGCAAGCTCAGCATCATCAGCTGCTACTTCCCGAGCGGCTCCAGCGGCGAGGAGCGGCAGCTCGCGAAGTTCCGCTTCCTCGCGCTGATGACGCCCTACCTGCAGCAGCTGAAGGCCGAGCGCGAGTTCATCCTGGTGGGCGACGTGAACATCGCGCACAAGGAGATCGACCTGAAGAACTGGCGCAGCAACCAGAAGAACAGCGGCTTCCTGCCGGAAGAGCGGGCCTGGATGACGCACACGCTGGACGAGCTGGGCCTGGTCGACGTGTTCCGCACGCTGAACCCGAAACCCGAGCAATACACCTGGTGGAGCAATCGCGGCCAGGCCTGGGCGAAGAACGTCGGCTGGCGGCTCGACTACCACCTGGCCACGCCGGCACTGGCCGCCAAGGCGCTGCGTGAGCACATCTACCTCGAGCAGCGCTTCTCGGACCACGCGCCGCTGGTCATCGACTACGACTTCACGCTCTGAGCATCGTCCACCCAGGGGCTTCAAATTCCCTTGTGCAGCAGCATGCGGCACAGTGACTGCAACACCTAATATGTGCGGGCATAAGGGGAAGTCATGAACATCACCTTTTCCGTGGACGAGCGCATCGCGGAGCAGGCTCGTGCTGCCGCCGCCACGATGGGCAAAAGTCTGAACCAAGCCGTTCGAGACTACCTGGAGCAGTTGGCGGGAAGCCAGCAGCTGGCGAACGAGTTGCAGGCCTTCGAGCAATCCGCTCGGGCCACACCGGGAAGGCTGGGGGGCGGGCACTTCGATCGCGAAGAGGCCAATCGCCGAGCGTAGCCTGCTGGACACGAGCGTCATGCAGGCTGCCATCGTTGGCGGACGTGAGAGGGTGTTGAGCGAAGACATGCAACACGGCGCAGTGCTTGGAGAAGTGCGCATCGAAAACCTCTTCGTCACGGACTTCACGCTCTGAGCCGGCGCCCGAAGCGCCGAACAACGCCGCCCGGCCCACGTTGTTCGGCCCTTGTCCCGGCCCCTCCTCACTGAAGAATGAGCACTCACCCGCACCCGCGGGTCCGCTTTCATTCAGATGCAGTACGAGGAGCTTCCCATGATCAAGACGCTGGCCGCATCGGCCGCCCTGGCGCTGGCCGCCACCGCCCACGCCGGCGAGGTCTACACCGGCATCGGCACGCACGGCGTGATGCTCGGCTACGCGCAACCGGTCGCGCCGTCGGTGACGCTGCGCGGCGACGTCGCCTCGCTCGGCTCGCACAGCACGACGAAGACCGAAAACAGCATCCACTACGACGCCGACCTGAAGCTCAGCCGCGGCGGCGTGTTCGCCGACTGGTTCTTCACCGGCGGCTGGCGCCTGACCGGCGGCGTGACCTTCAACGCGATCAAGCTCGACCTGGCCGGCCGCCCGACCAACAACCAGATCACGATCGGCAACACCACCTACGCGACGCAGGACGGCGACCGCTTCGACGCGCACGTGAAGTTCCCGAAGACGACGCCGTTCCTCGGCTTCGGCTACGGCCACCAGGCCGGCACCGAGGGCGCCTGGGGCTTCCACTTCGACCTCGGCGCGAGCATCGGCCGCGCGAAGGTCGAGTCGGCCGCGAGCGGACCCACCTTCGACAGCATGGACGCGACCCAGCGCGCCCAGTTGAACGCCGATGTCGACAAGGAAACGCAGGAGCTGCGCGACGGCGTCGGCAAGATCCGCGCGATCCCGCAGCTGAGCCTGGGCGTGAACTACCGGTTCTGACCCGGGTCCGGGCCGTGTCGGGCTAGCATCGCGGCATGCAGCTCCTCGACACCATCGAAACCGAGACCGGCGCGAATCCGACGGCCACCATCATCTTCCTGCACGGGCTGGGCGACAGCGGGAACGGCTTCGCGCCGTTCGCGCAGGAGCTCGACCTCGCCGCCGCCGGCCCGCTGCGCTTCATCTTTCCGCACGCCCCGACGCGGCCGGTCACGGTCAACGGCGGCTACGTGATGCGCGCCTGGTACGACATCCTCGGTGCCGACCTGGTGCGGCGCGAGGACGAGGCCGGCCTGCGCGAATCGCAGGCGCTGGTGCAGGCGCTGATCGCCCGCGAGCACGAACGCGGCATCCCCGCGTCGCGCATCGTGCTCGGCGGCTTCTCGCAGGGCTGCGCGATGACGCTGCTGACGGGGCTGCGCCACCCCGAGCGGCTGGCCGGCTTGGTCGGCCTGTCGGGCTACCTGCCGCTGGCAGCGCAGACCACGGCCGAGCGCCACGGCGCGAACCACGGCGTGCCAATCTTCCTGGCGCATGGCCGCCAGGACCCGGTGATCCCGATCGCCCGTGCGCTCGCGTCGCGCGACGCGCTGCTGGCGTTCGAGCACCCGGTCGAGTGGCACGAGTACCCGATGCCGCATTCGGTGTGCGGCCCCGAGATCGCCGACCTGACACGCTGGCTGACCACGCTGCTCGGCCCGGCCACCGGCCGAGGTGAATAAATCACAAACGGCCCCGGTGGTTTTCACCACCTGCCGGCATCCGACGCCCCTACGCTGTAACAAGGTGCACAGCGGTGCTGCTGCGCCTGCCATCAGAAGGACAGCGCCATGTTGGATGAACTGCTCTCACCCCCGGACACCCGCCCGACCGCCCACCTGAACCTGCGGCCCGCCCCCGCCGCGATCCACCCCGCCGTTGAAACCATCCAGCCGCCGTACCCCGGACCGGAGCGCCGCCACGGCCCCTCCGCGATGGCCCGCTGGCTGACGATGATGCTCGACGAGATGGACCACGGCCTGCTGCTGGTCGACGCGAGCTGCGGCCTGCGCCATGCCAACCAGCTCGGCTGGCAATCGCTGCAGGCCGGCGACGGCCTGCGTGTCGTCAAGGGCCAGGTGCTGCCGCGCCATGCGGAAGAACTGTCGGGCTTCCTCGGTGCGCTGCTCGGTGCCTGCGGCGGCCGGCGCCGCATGCTGAACCTGAGCCGCGACGACGGCGCGATGCCGGTCGCCTTCGTGCCGATGTCGTCGCCCGACGACGACGGCCTCGCGATGCTGGTGCTCGGCAAGCGCCACCGCTGCGAATCGCTGACGCTCGATTTCTTTGCCCGCACCCACAGCCTGACGGCCGCCGAGACCAAGGTGCTGCGCGCGCTGTGCGACGGCCAGCGCCCGAAGGAAGTGGCACGCACCTTCAGCGTCGCCGTCTCGACGGTGCGCTCGCAGATCAGCAGCATCCGCATCAAGACGCAGACCGCCAGCATCGGCGACCTGCTGAACCGCGTGGCGGTGCTACCGCCGATCACGCCGGCGATGAAGACGGCGCTGTCGCACTGAGGTGTCGACGCGCACCGGCCGGCGCTGACTTCCGTCACGCGGGCCGTCGTCCACCGTCACGGACGCGCCAGGGCGGCGTGCTAGATTCGATGGGTTCCCGGGCCACCGCCCGGGCTTTCCCATTCGCCGCCGCTTCTTCATGGACGCCGCCACCGGCCCAGCATCCGCTCCCGTGCTGTCCGAATCCCTGGGCCTGCTCTCGGCCCGGGGCGAACAACGCCGCTACCGCAAGGGCGTGCTGCTGATCCAGGAAGGCGATCACGGCGACACCTTGTTCATCCTGCTGTCCGGCCGCGTGAAGGCGTTCTCGATGGACGACCGCGACCGCGAGATCGTCTACGGCGTCTACGGCCCGGGCGAATACCTCGGCGAGATGTCGCTCGATGGCGGCCCGCGCTCGGCGTCGATCATCACGCTCGAACCCACGGTGTGCTCGGTCGTCACGCGGCACACGCTGCGCCAGCACATCGCCGAGCGGCCGGAGTTCGCGTTCGAGCTGATCTCGCGCGTGATCCACCGGGCACGGCTGGCGACGCACAGCGCGCGCAGTCTGGCGCTGCTCGACGTCTACGGCCGCGTCGCGCAGCTGCTGACCGACCTCGCGGTGACCGAACCCGACGGCACGCGGGTGATCCGCGAACGGCTGACGCACCAGGAGATCGCGAGCCGCGTCGGCTGCTCGCGCGAGATGGTCAGCCGCTTGCTGAAGGACCTGGATGCGGGTGGGCACATCGCCGTCAGCCGCACGCAGATCGTGCTGAAGCGGCCGCTGCCGGCACGCTGGTGAACCTCAGGGCTTCTTGACCGGCGGCTCGAAGCGCTGCGGCGGCTTGGCCGCCTTCGCATACAGCCCCTCCACCCGCGGCAGGTTCGCCTCGATGTCGCGGATGCGCGTCGGCCCGGACGGGTGGGTCGACAGGAACTGCGGCGGCGCGCCCTTGCTGGCCTGCGCCATCTTGTTCCACAAGCTGACACCGGCCCGCGGGTCGTAGCCGGCGCGCGCCGCCAGCTCCATCCCGACGAGGTCGGCCTCGGATTCGTCCTCCCGGCCGAACTTCAGCGTCAGCAGCTGCCCACCCATGTCGGCCACCGAGCGCCCGATGCTGCCCAGCCCGAGGATCGCAGCACCGAGCCCGATCGCGCCCTGCGTGGCCATGTTCTTGCCCATGCGCTCGCGCGCATGCTCGCGCAGCGCATGCGCGACCTCATGGCCCATCACCATCGCGACCTCGTCGTCGGTCAGCTGCAGCTGCTCGAGGATGCCGGTGTAGAACGCGATCTTGCCGCCGGGCATGCAGAAGGCATTGATCTGCTTCGAGCCGATCAGGTTGACCTCCCACTTCCAGCGGCTCGCCCGCTCGTTCCACTCGGAACTGAACGGGATGATGCGCTGCGAGATCGCGCGCAGCCGCACCACCTGCGGGTGGCTGTCGGGGCCGAGCGCGCGCTGCTGCGCGGCCTGCTGCTTCATCTGCGCGTACTGCTGCGCGGCGGCCTGCTCGATCTGGTCGGCCGACACCAGCTTCGTGAAGCGCGATTCGCTGCCCACGTCGACGCCGTCGCGCGCCCAGGCCGGCACGGCCAGCGACGCGCCGGCGGCCGCGAGCGTCGCGGCGAAACGGCGCCGCGCGTGGAAGGCGCAGCCGCAGGTGAACGAGGGGAGGTCGGCGTCGTGGTTCATGGCGGGTTCAGACCGGAGATGGGGGCGTGGGTTCCAAAGCTCAATCATCGGTGACCAGCGTTGTCGGATCGACCTCGAGCGCCTGCACCGGCGCGCGCAGCCACACGAGCATCAACAACGCCGGCAAGGCCAGCACCGTCGACAGCAGGAAGAAGCTCGGCCAGCCGATGGTCTCGGCAGTGACGCCGGCCACCGGCCCGACCCAGACGCGGCCGACCGACGCGAACGCGCTCAGCAGCGCGTACTGCGTCGCGGTGAAGCGCTGGTTGCACAGGCTCATCAGGAACGCGACGAACGCGGTCGTGCCCATGCCGCCGGTGATGTTCTCGAGCGCGATGACCATCAGCAGCCCGCCGTCGACCGGCGTCGCCTGCTTCAGCCAGACCACCGTCCAGTCGAAGGCCGGGATCGTGACGCCCGGCAGCAGACCGTGGCCATGCCCGGCCAGCCACCAGAAGCCGAGGTTGCTGAGCATCTGCAGCACGCCGAACAGCAGCAGCGCGCGCCACAGGCCGAGCCGGAACATCAGCGCGCCGCCGAGCAGCGCGCCGCCGATCGTCAGCCACAGGCCGATCAGCTTGTTCGCGACGCCGACCTCGGCCGGGCCGAACTGCATCGCCTTCAGCAGGAACGGCGTCATCAGCGAGCCGGCGAACGCATCGCCCAGCTTGTAGAGCACGATGAATGCGAGGAAGGCGCCGGCGCCCGGCTGCGCGAAGTAGCTGCGCAGCCCGCCGAGCAGCGTCTCGAAGCGCGCCGCCCGCGCCGCCCAGGCGGCCAGCGGCAGCGTGAACGCGATGCCCAGCAGCAGCGCCAGCAGCTCGGTCCAGCGCTGCTGCAGCGCGGCCGGCAGGCTGCTGCCGGCCCACCACGGCGCCAGCACGGCCGTGGCGATCGGCGGCCCGAAGCGCTCGCTCAGCACGAACCCCACCGCGACCGCGCCCAGCACCGCGACGAAGCCGAGCACGTCCTGGCGCGCGACCGACGACGGCCGCAGCGCCAGCGGCAGCCGCGGCAACGCGACCGCCGACAGCACCGCCGCGCCGACCATCAGCCCGGCCATCACGCGGTAGACGTCGGGCCAGGACCAGCCGCCGCCCTGCGTCGGATCGACCCAGATCAGCGCGACGCCGCCCGACAGGATCATCGCGAGCCGGTAGCCCAGCACGTACAGCGACGAGCCGAGCCCGCGCTCGCGCGCCGGCAGCAGGTCGGTGCGGTAGGCGTCGACGACCACGTCCTGCGACGCCGAGACGAAAGCGACCAGCACCGCCAGCAGCGCGAAGCTGCGCGTCGCGGTGCCGGGCGAGGTGGTGGCCATCAGCATCAAGGCGCCGGCCAGCGCAAGCTGCGTCAGCACCAGCCAGCCGCGGCGCCGGCCGAGCCAGGGCAGCTCGAAGCGGTCCATCAGCGGCGCCCACAGGAACTTGAAGGTGTAGGGCAGGCCGACCAGGCTCAGGAAGCCGATGGTCGCCATGTCGATGCCCTCGACGCTGAGCCAGGCCTGCATCGCCTGGCCGGTCAGCGCGAGCGGCAGCCCGGACGCGAAGCCGAGCACGCAGACGACCAGCAGCCGGAATGCGACGGCGGCCCGGGAGGAGGACAGTGCGGGCACGGGCTGCACGGGAGCGGAATCGGACATCGCCCGATTCTAGGGAAGCAAGAGGCGCTGTCCCGCGCCCCGGTTCACTTCGGCGCGGATGCGGCCGGAACCGGCTGCTGCCGGTAGATCGCCTCGGCCAGCGCCAGCAGTTGCTCGCGCGGCAGGCTGCCGGCCAGCGCGTAGCCGGTGCCGGCCTCGACCCAGTAGAAGAGGTTCACGTCGCCGTCGCGTTCGAAGCGGAACGCGGCCGGCGCGGCTTCATTGGGCTTGCGCAGGTAGACGGTCACGCGGGCCGTGCCGCCGGTGGCCTGGTACATCAGCTGCGCGCCAGGGCCGGCGCCGGCCCCGTCAGGCAGCAATCGCCCGCCGACCAGCTCGTAGCCCTGCTCGCGCAGGTCGAACAGCTTGACCGGCACGTTCAGGCGCCGCGTCAGCCAGCGCGACAGGTGCTCTTCCTGGGCGCGGCTCTCCTCGGCCGTCTTGCCGGCGACCGCCACCTCGACCGGGTGGCGCTGCTCGGGCACGTAGACGCTGTGCGCGAGCGCCGCCCGCTGCACCCAGCTGCCAGCCGACGCCTGGGCCACGAGCGCGCGGGCCGGCTGCGCCCGCCACACGGCACCGGCACCGATCAAGCCGCCGAGCGCGAAGATCGCCAGCGCGGCCGCCCACTGGCCGCGGCCTTGCCACCACGGCGTCGCCGCCTCCGGCGCGTGCTGCCAGACGAGCTGCTGCAGCCGATCCGGCACCGGTTCGCTCGCCGCGGAGACCAGGCGGGCGCGCAACGCATCGCGGTCGGCGGCCCACAGCCGCACGCGCGCCGCCTCTTCGGGGTTGGCCTGCAGCCAGGCGTCGACCTCGGCACGGCGCCCGGGCGGGAGTTCGTCGTCGAGCCACGCGCTCAGCGTGTCGTCGCGTTCGTCGGGGGAGGAGAAGAGGGGGGCGGCCATCATCGACATCCGGTTCAGACCACGCGCCGCAAGGGCTGCACCGCCGGCGTCGGCGCGCGGCCGTCAAGCAGCGCACGCAGCGCGACGCGCCCGCGCGAGATGCGCGACATCACGGTGCCGATCGGGATGCGCAGCACCTCGGCGCATTCGGCGTAAGACAGTTCCTCGACCGACACCAGCAGCAGCGGCTCGCGCTGCTCGACCGGCAGGCGCCGCAGCGCGGCGACCAGGTCCATGCGCAGGCCGACATCGGCGCCAGGGTCGCTGCCGCGCAGGTCCTGCTCGGCCTGCAGCTCGTGCGGGTCGACGATGGCCAAGCGGCCGCTGCGGCGCAGCGTGTCCATGTGGGCGTTGTGCGCGATGCTGATCACCCACACCAGGAGGTCGCGCTGCTGGTCGAACTGGTGCCAGTGCGACAGCGCGCGCTCCAGTGCGGTCTGCACCAGGTCGTCGGCTGCGGCGGCATCGATCACCAGCGAGCGCGCATAGCGCCGCAGCCGCGGGATCGCGCCGAGCAGCTGCTGGCGGAAGCTGGTGGGGATGCTCACCTGATGTCTACGCGGGGCAGAGCGCGGCTATTCCCGCTCATCCATTCCAGATCGCGGCTTCCGTCACGCCCAGCGCCCGAAAATCATCCTCGCGCCGCTCCAGGTCGTTGACGCAGAAGAACTCGTCGAGCTGCGGCGGCGCCACCGAGGTGCCCGACAGCATCGAATGCGCCTGGCCGCGGTGGTGCACCTGGTGCTGGTAGAGGTGGGCCAGCAGGCGGTGCAGCGGCTCGCGGTCGATGCGCTGCGTGCGCGGCACCGCGATCACGCGCTCCAGCAACGCGGTGTCGGCGAGCAGCGCGTGGGCGACGGCGAGCAGGCGCTGGTCCATGCGCTGCTGGGCCGCGGTCAGTTCGGCGCAGGTCGCGCACGGTTCCTCGGGGTCGAAGAACGAGCGCGGATCGGGGTGCGGCGCATCACCGCGCAGGCTGCGCTCGATCGCGTCGAGGTAGTAGTCGTCGACCGTCACATTGTGGTTCAGCGTCGCGCGGATCGACGGGAAGAAGCCGGTGCGCGGCGCGCTGAACTCCTCCTGCGTCAGCCGCCCGCAGGCCTGCAGCAGGCGGTGGTTGGCCCAGGCATTGTTGTGGGCGCTGGCGTACAGGTGGCGGGCGAACGAGGTCATGGCGGCGGGGGCAGGCAGCGGTCAGCGATGTTCCCGCAGCGCGAGGCGTTCGTCCAGCCAGCGCAGCAGGTCGATCCACATCTGGCGCATCTCGGCATCGGTCGGCGTGCGGATCGCGCTCGGCAGCTCGATCGTCACCACCGGCACGCCCTTGTGCACGCCGCCGTAGTGGCCGAGCGAGCCGGGGAAGATGCCGACCCGGTCGAGGTAGAGCCGGCCGAGCCGCTGCGGCGGCACGCTCGGGCCGTCGAAATCGAGCACGCCGTAGGGCGCGTGCACGGTGACGATCACGTCCGGCTTCCAGCTCTCGATCGTGTCGGTCACGAAGCGGCTCTCCGGCTCCGACAGCGCGCTCGGGCCGGGCCAGCGGCGCGGGTCCTTCTTCGTGCGCTGGGTCCAGTAGACCGGGGCGTCACGGTCCCAGTGCGGCGTCGGGAAATTGCGGTTCAGGTCGACGCCGTGCGCGTTGGTGCGCGTCGGCCGCGCCAGCAGCAGGCCGTCGGGGTTCAGCACCGGAACGAAGCGCCAGTCCATGCCGGCACCGGTGTCCACCGCGTGGCCGATCCAGTGGAAGGCCAGGGCGCTCGACGACAGCTCGTCGCCATGGATGCCGCCCAGCACCAGCACGCGGCGCGGCACGGGCGGCGGCTTGTCGTCGGGCAGCAGCAGCGGCTGCGGCGCCGGCACGTCGCGCTGGTACAGCGCCACGCCTTTCACCGACGCGGCGCCGGAAGGCTTCAACGTGGCGCGCTCGCACAGCGCGGGGCTCAGGTTCGGCAGGCGGCGGACCAGCTCGGAGCACGGGCCGGCGGCCTGCACCGGCTGTGAAAGCGCAGCGGCCAGCAGGGCAGCCGAGACCAAGGCCGCGCCACGCAGCGCCCGTCGAATCATCGGGTATCGTGTCATGCTGCACGAGTGTAAGGAGCTGCCAGACCCCCTCAAATGGGAGTTGGCGGCCCCGCAGTCGCCCTCCACAATTCCGGCATGAATGCAATGCTGCGCCCCATGGCACCCAGTTTCTCGGCCCAGGAGTTCCGCGTTGCGCTCGGGATGTTCGCCACCGGCGTCACGATCGTCACCGCGTGCGACCTGCAGGGCAAGCCGGTCGGCCTGACCGCCAATTCGTTCAACTCGGTGTCGCTGTCGCCGCCGCTGGTGCTGTGGAGCCTGTCGCGGCGCGCCGGGTCGATGCCGGCGTTCACGCGCGGCTCGCACTACGCGATCAACATCCTCGCCGCCGACCAGCGCCCGCTGGCCGAACGCTTCGCATCGAAGGACGTGGACCGCTTCGCCGGGCTGCGCTTTCGCGAAGGGGTCGGCGGCGCGCCGGTGCTCGAAGGGGTGGCGGCGGTGTTCGAATGCTTCAACCGCAGCCAGTACGAAGAGGGTGACCACGTGATCTTCGTCGGCGAGGTGGAGCGTTGCGAGCGGCGCGAGGGCGCGCAGCCGCTGATCTATCACGGCGGGCGCTACTTCACCGAATTGCCTTTGTAGCCCGGAGGCGCGCGAACGCGACGAACCACGCGACGCTGCCCGCATTCGCCATCGCATCAAGCTTGAACACCTGCTCGGCCGGCGTGCCCATCAGCAGCTTCTTGACCGGCAGCTCCATCTTCTTGCCCGACAGCGTGCGCGGGATCGCGTCCACCTGGAAGATCTCGTTCGGCACATGCCGCGCCGACAACGCGCCGCGGATCTCCTGCTTCAGCCGCGCGACCAGCGCGTCGTCGAGCACGCGGCCTTCGCGCAGCACGATGAACAGCGGCATCCAGCTCTCGCGGCCCAGGTACTCCAGGTCGACGACCAGGCTGTCCAGCACCTCGGGCAACGCCTCGACCGCGCGATACAGCTCGGCCGTGCCCATGCGGATGCCGTGGCGGTTGATGGTTGCGTCGCTGCGGCCGTAGATTACCGCGCCGCCACGTGGCGTGATGCGCAGCCAGTCGCCGTGGCGCCAGACCGCAGGTCTTCCATTTCCATCGGGGTACATGTCGAAGTAGCTCTCGCGGTATCGCCGCCCGTCCGCATCGCCCCAGAAATACAGCGGCATCGACGGCATCGGCCGCGTGCACACCAGCTCGCCCACCTCGTCGACCAGCGCCTGCCCGCGGCCGGTCGCCGGATCGGGCTCGCTCCAGGCCTCGACCGCGGCCCCGAGGCAGCGGCACTGCATCTCGCCCTCGACCACCGGCAGCGTCGGCAACCCGGCCACGAAGGCCCCGGCGAAATCGGTGCCGCCCGACAGCGAGGTCAGCCACATCGGCCGGTCGTCGACGCGCGGCAGCTGCTGCGCCGCCCAGCGGTACACGTCGGCCGACAGCGGCGAGCCGGTGCTGCCGAGCGCGCGCAGCCGCGCCAGCCCCGGCATCCGCGCGGGCTCCAGGCCGGCCTTCATGCAGCTCGCGAAGAACGCCGCGCCGGCGCCGAAGAAGGTGCTGCCGGAGTCGGCGACGAAGCGCCACAGCGTGCCCCAGTCGGGCTGCCCGCTGCGCCCGGACGGGCTGCCGTCGTACAGGCAGATCGTCGTGCCGTTCAGCAGCCCGGCGATCTGGCAGTTCCACATGATCCAGCCGGTCGCGCTGTACCAGTGGAAGCGGTCGCCGCCCTCGGCGCTCGGGCCAAGGTCGTTGTGCAGCCCCATGAACTTCAGGTGCTCGAGCACGACGCCGCCATGGCCGTGCACGATCGCCTTCGGCAGCCCGGTCGTGCCGCTCGAATAGACGATCCACAGCGGATGGTCGAACGGCAGCGGATCGATCTGCAGCGGCAGGTCGCCGCACAGCAGCCCGTCGAAGTCGTGCCAGCCGGCCGGCAGCGCGCCGCCGAGGTTGCGCCACAACAGCACGTGCTTCAGCGTCGGCAGCTCCTTCACCAGGTCCTGCAGCAGCGCGAGCCGCTCGTGCGCGGTGCCGCCATGCACATAGCCGTCGCAGCCGACCAGCAGCGTCGGCTCGATCTGGCGGAAGCGATCGAGGACCGCGACCGGCCCCATGTCGGGCGAACACACCGACCACACCGCGCCGAGACTCGCGGCGGCGAGGAAGGCGACCAGCGTCTGCGGCGTGTTCGGCATGAAGGCGCAGATGCGGTCGCCGCGCACGACGCCGAGCCGCCGGTAGTGCGCCGCCAGCTGCGCCACCTGGCGGCGCAGCTTCGGCCAGCTCCATTCGAGCAGGCTGGCACAGTCGCGCAGGCGCTCGTCCTGGAACACCACCGCCGGGTGCCCGGCCGCATGCGCCGCGTCGGCGTGGCGGAACACCTGCTGCGCGTAGTTCAGCTGCGCGCCGTCGAACCAGCGCGCACCGGGCATGCGGTCGTCGGCGAGCACCTGCGTGAACGGGGTCGGCGACCGCAGGCCGTAGAAGTCCCAGATCGAGCGCCAGAACGCGTCGAGATCGATGACCGACCAGCGCCACAGCGTGTCGTAGCCTTCGTGCGTGGTCGCGTCGAACTGCAGGCCGCGCTCGCGGGCCAGCCAGTCGGTGTAGCGCAGGATCTGCGGTCTCGGGACTGCCATCACATGCCTCTATTCGATGCCGATGAACTGCCAGGTGTCGCGCATGAACGGATGCCTCAGGTGCCCGATCACGCGCCGGTGCAGCACGTCGCTGACGACGGTGTGCACATGCGCCTTGTACGGCATGTACGCCACCAGGATGTTCTTCGCCTCGCGCATCAGCGCCGCGCGCTCCGGCCCGTCGGGCAGCACGTTCTGCCGCTCGAACAACCGATCGTAGGCCGGCAGCGCGAAGTGTGCATCGTTCGATTCGTTGGCGTTCGGCCCGTAGCCGATGCCGAGGAAGAAGCCGCCGTCGGGCGTGCCCGCCACCCAGCTGAAGCCCCACATCATCAGCTTGCCGGCGCGCCCGCGCTTCAGCAGGTCGGGCCAGCTCGCGATCTCGAACTCGATGCGCAGCCCGACCGTCGTCATGCACTTGCGCCACAGCTCGTTGAACTGGCGCTGCCGCTGGTCCGGCCGCGACGCGAGCCGCAGCACCAGCGGGCTGCCGTCGGGCATCTCCCGCCAGCCGTCGCCGTCGCGGTCGACAAAACCGCACAGGTCGAGCAGCGCGGTCGCGCGGGCGATGCTGGTCTCGCTCATCGTGCTGCGGTAGTCCTCTTCGTAGCCCGAGGTGAACGGCGCGACCACCGACTGCGCCGGGATGCCCTGGCCGTGGCGCAGGTCCTCCAGGTCCTGCCGGTTGTCGTAGGCCAGGCAGATCGCGCGGCGCAGCGCGACCTTGTCCGGCGTGTTGCCACCGACCACCGGGTCGTCCATGTTGAAGTAGGTCAGCACCATGTCGGCCTTCGCGCTGCGCTGCAGCCGCACGCCCTGGCGCGCGAGGTGCGGCGCGATGCGGTTGCCCGGCGCCGCGATCGGCGTGAACTCCACCGGCAGCTCCAGCACGTCGAGCGCGCCGTTGACGAAGGCGAGCCACTGCGGCTGCGCCTCGACGATCACGCTGACCTCGATGCGCTCGGCCACTGGCAGGCGCCGGCCGGCCAGCTGGCGCGCGATCTCCTGGGCCGGCGCATCGTCGGGCGCGGGCTCGGCCTCGAAGTGCAGCTCGCGAAAGCGCGGGTTGCGCACGAGTTCGATGCGCGATGCGCGGCGCCAGCTCGCGAGCATGAACGGGCCGGTGCCCACCGGGTGCGCGGCGATCTCGGCGCCGTAATGCTCGACCACCTCGCGCGCGACCGCCCCCACCAGCGCGCCCTGCGTGAACCAATGGTGGAAGCGCGGGCTCGGCTCGGCCAGCCGGATGCGGAAGGTGTAGCGGTCGAGCGCGCGGATGCCTTCCACCTCGCGGTCGTAGTCGAAGGGCTTGCCGCTTTTGCCGGCCTGCGCGCGCAGCTCGGTCAGGTCGCGCAGCTTCGCGTTCTCGAACACGTAGATGTTCTCGCAGTTCAGGCGCGGGTCGTAGAAGCGCTTGACGCTGTAGACGTAGTCCTGCGCGACCAGCTCGCGCGGCTTGCCGCCGAAGGCCGGGTCGTCGGCGAAGAAGATGCCGGGGCGCAGGCGGAACGTGAAGGTCTTGAAGTCGTCGCTGATCTCGGGCAGCGCCGTCGTGTTCGGGCGCAGCTTCACCGGGCGCGCGAGGTAGTCGTAGGTGAGCGGCGCGTCGAAGATCGCCGACACTACCTGCGCCGAATTGACGTCTGAGATCTGGCACGGATCGAAGCCGGTCTCGGCGACGCTGAAGGCCAGGTGCAGCGTCTTGTCGGCCGCGTCCGCCAGGCCGGGTGCACCGCACGACAGCGCGGCCGAGGCGGCAAGCCAGGTGCGGCGCGTCAGCTCCATGCCTGCTGCGCAGCGCCGGTCAGTGCCGGACCCGGCGACTCTCGTCGATGTCCAGGTACTGCCAGAAGCGGCTGACGAAGACGGGCCGCCGGTAGCCGACGATCCACGGCTGGGCCAGGTCGGTCACGATGCGGTGCACGTTGTACTTGTGCGGCGCGAACGCCGTCGCGATGCGGTTGGCCTCGTCGAGCAGCGCGAGGCGTTCCGGGCCGTCGGGGATGCTGCGCATGCGGTCGTAGATCGCATCGAAGCGCTCGTTTCTGAACCGTCCGAGGTTCTGGCCGCCGGCGCCCGGGCCGTAGAGCAGCTGCATCGCGTCCTGCACGTCGGGGGTCGACGCGGTGTAGCCGAGCTGCCACACCATCAGCTGGCCGGCGCGCGCCGCCTTCAGGTTCTCGGGCCACTGGGCGGGCTTGAACTCGACGCGCACGCCGATCGCATCCATGTTCCTCTTCCACAGCTCGTCGAACTGGCGCTGCAGGCTGTCCGGCGAGGTGGCGTACTGGATCACCAGCGGACTGCCGTCGGGCATCTCGCGCCAGCCGTCGCCGTTGCGGTCGACGTAGCCGTACATGTCGAGCAGCGCCTTCGCGCGCGGAACGTTGTAGTCGCTGTTCTCGGTCTTGTAGTTCGGGTCGTAGCCGAAGGTGCCGGGCGCCACCATGCTCTGCGCCGGGATGGCCTGGCCGCGTCGCACGCCGTTGATCTCGCGCGTCACGTCGATGGCCAGCCGGATCGCGCGGCGCAGCGCGACCTTGTCGGCGGTGTAGCCGCCGACGGTCGGGTCTTCCATGTTGAAGTAGTACAGCGTGCGGTCCGGGTTGACGACGCGCTGCATCTGGATGCCGCGCTTCGCCAGGTTCGGCGCCAGCTTGCCGTTGGGCACCGCCTGGTTCGCGAACTCCAGCGGCACCGTGACGAGATCGGTCTCGCCGTTCAGGAAGGCCAGCCAGCGTGGCTGGCTCTCCTCGATGATCGAGATCTCGACGCGGTCGATCATCGGCAGCCGGCGCCCCTTGAAGCGCTGCAGCAGCGCCTGGCCTTCGGCATCGTCGGCATTCGGCTCGGCATCGTAGAAGGCCTCGTGGAAGCCAGGGTTGCGCTCCAGCACGATCTGYGAACTGCGCCGCCAGGTGGCGAGCCGGAACGGCCCGGTGCCCACCGGGTGCTCCATCGTCTTGTCGCCGTAGAACTCGACGACCTCGCGCGCGACGGCGCCGTACAGGCTGCTGTCGGCCAGCGTGAAGAGCAGGCGCGGGCGTGGGCTCTCCAGCTTGATCTGCAGCGTGTGGCGGTCCAGCGCGCGCAGGCCTTCGACCGGCTTGTCGTAGTCGAACGGTGTCTTCTTCGCGAGCGCCTGCTGGCGCAGCTCGTCCAGGCCGATGAAGCCCTGGTCGTTCATCTCCGCGTAGTTCGGGCTCGCGTTGGCCGGGTCGAAGAAGCGCTTGATCGCGTAGACGAAGTCTTGCGCGACCAGCTCGCGGCGCTGGCCCTTGAACGCCGGGTCGTCCTGGAAGTACACGCCGGGGCGGATGCGGAAGGTGTACGTGCGGAAATCGGCCGACACCTCGGGCATCGCGGCCGCTGCCTCCGCCCGCACCTTGAACGGGCGGGCCAGGTAGTCGTAGCGGACCAGCGCCTCGAACAGGTGCGTCGTGACGTAGCGCGAGTACAGGTCGCTGATCTTCACCGGGTCGAAGCCGGTCTCGGCAGACAGAAGGGCCCAGCGGAAGGTCTTGAGCCCGGGAGAGGCGGCGGCCTGAGAGGCGGCCTGCGATTGCGCCGCAGCGTTGCCCGCTGCGGTGGCGAGGGTGGCCAGCGCGGTACCGGCGATCAGGAAGAAGCGTCGGATCATGGGGCGGTGCGCGCTTGCTCGAGCGCGGTGTCGATGTCGAGGAATTTCCAGAACTCGCGGACGAACGGATTGCGCCGGTAGCCCAGCACCCACGGGTGCATCAGGTCGGTGGCGATGCGGTGCCCGCTGATCTTGTACGGCATGTAGGCCACCATCAGCTTGCTCCCCTCGCGCAGCACGGCCTCGCGCTCCGGCCCGTCGGGCATGCGGCCCTGCTTCTCGAACAGCACATTGAAGGCCGGCAGGTCGAAGCGCGAATGGTTGGCACCGCCCTTGTTCGGGCCGTACGCGAGCGCGAGGAAGGTGTCGGCATCCGGTGTCGTCGCGGCCCAGCCCACGCCCCACATCATCAGCTTGCCGGCGCGCGAGGACTTCAGGTTCTCCGGCCACTTCGCGGTCCTGAAGACCATGTGGATGCCGACCGCGCGCATGCTCTTGTCCCACAGCTCGACGAGCTGGCGGCTCAGCTGGTCGGGCTGCGTCGAGTATTCGATCAGCAGCGGGCTGCCGTCGGGCAGGTCGCGCCAGCCGTCGCCGTCGCGGTCGACATACCCGTAGGTGTCGAGCAGCGCGCGCGCCCGGTCGGGGTCGTAGTCGCTCATCTCGGTCTTGACCGTCGGGTCGTAGCCGTACACCGCGGGCGCGATCGCGGTCTGCGCCGGCACCGCCTGGTTCTTGCGCGCGAGCTGCAGCTCGGCCGGCGTGTTGTAGGCCAGCGAGATCGCGCGCCGCAGCGCCACCTTCTCGGGCGTGTAGCCGCCGACCACCGGGTTCTCGTGGTTGAAGAAGCCGGCGATCACCGCGTCGACCAGCGGCGCCTGGTCCATCTGGATGCCGCGCTTGGCCAGGTTCGGCGCGAGCCGGTTGCGCGGGATCGCGATGCCCGAGAACTCGGGCGGCAGGCGCTCGAGGAAATCGCTCTGGCCGTTCAGGAAGCTCAGCCAGCGCGGCTGCGCCTCCTCGATGATCGAGATCTCGATGCGGTCGAGCATCGGGATGCGCTTGCCCTTCATCGCGCGCGCGATGGCCTGCGAACGCGGGGCGTCGGCCGGTGCCTCTTCCTCGTAGAGCTGCTCGCGGTAGCCGGCGTTGCGCTCGAGCACGATCAGCGAGCTGCGGCGCCAGTCGGCGAGCCGGAACGGACCAGTGCCCACCGGGTGCGCCATGATCTTGTCGCCATAGAACTCGACCACCTCGCGCGCCATCGCGCCGAAGGCCCCGGGGTCGGTCATGATCTGCTGGTGAAAGCGCGGCGACGGCTCGGCCAGCCGCACCTGGAAGGTGTAGCGGTCGAGCGCGCGCAGGCCGTCGACCTCGCGGTCGTACGGGAAGGGCTGCTTCGAAGCCACCACCTGGCGGCGCAATTCCGACAGCCCGAGCAGCTTCGAGTTCTCGAGCAGGTAGAGGTTGGGGCTCTTCCACTGCGGGTCGTAGTGGCGCTTCAGCGTGTAGACGTAGTCCTGCGCGACCAGCTCGCGGCGCTGCCCCTTGAAGGCCGGGTCGTCCTGGAAATACGTGCCGGGCTTCAACCGGAACGTGAAGGTCTTGAAGTCGTCCGAGATCTCCGGCATCGCCGCCGCGGTGTTCGGCTTCATGCGGATCGGCCGCGCGAGGTAGTCGAAGGTCAGCGGCGCCTCGAAGATGCCGGCGGTGACGGTGCGCGAATAGAGATCGCTGAGCTGCACCGGGTCGAACCCGGTCTCGGCCACCGGGAAGGCATACCTCAGCACTTTCAGCGGCGCCGCGGGCTGCGCGGCGGGCGCCGGTGGCGCTGCCGAACAGCAGAGGGCGAAGAAGGCGAGCAGCCCGGCTGCACCGCGTCGGATCATGGTCACGGACTCCTGGTGGGAGGGTACGCCGCCGACGCTCGTGGCGCGGCGGCATGCCGAAGGCGCGAAGTCTAGGGCCTGCCCGGCGCGGGTGTCCTCCGGGCTTGCCCCGGGCCTGCACGCGGGAACTTTCGCACCGGCATGCAAGTTGCGTGCGCTGCGAAGTTCCTGAGGGCAAACGCGGGGCAGGGGGGTTCGGGCCGGGCCTTAGACTCGCGCCTGCCCAGATTCCGGCACGCGCCGCCCCCCGACCCGGGCCGGCGGGGCGGGCCGGTCCTCTTTTCTCGACCCGAGACGCTCACGACGATATGGCGGCCTACCTGATACGGCGCCTGTGGCAAATGATCCCGACCTTGATCGGGGTGGTGCTGCTGGTGTTCTTCCTCTTCAAGTACTTTGGCGGCGACCCGGCCGAAATCCTCGGCGGCCTGAACGCCACGGCGCAGCAGGTCGACGCGATCCGCGAGCAGCTCGGGCTGAACAAGCCGGTGTGGCAGCAGCTGCTGATCTACTTCCGCAGCATCGTGACGCTGGACTGGGGCCACAGCTGGGCCACCCAGGAGGCCGTGAGCAGCATCTTCGCGACACGCGCGCCGGCCACGCTGACGGTGATGTTGCCGATCCTCGTGCTCGACACGCTGCTCGCGCTGCCGATCGCGATGTGGGTGGCCTACCGCCGCGGCTCGCTGGCCGACCGCAGCATCATGGTGATCTCCACCGTCGCGCTGTCGATCTCGTTCCTGGTCTACATCATCGTCGGCCAGTACGTGTTCGGCTTCCAGCTCGGCTGGTTCCCGGTGCAGGGCTGGAGCGACAGCACATTGACCAACCTTGCGGTCTTCGTGCCGCTGCCGGTGCTGCTGGCGCTGCTGGTGGGCCTCGCGCCGCAGACGCGGCTGTACCGCACCTTCTTCCTCGACGAGCTCGGCCACGACTACGTGCGCACCGCGCGCGCCAAGGGCATGACCGAGGGCACGGTGCTGTTCAAGCACGTGCTGCGCAACGCGATGATCCCGATCGTCACCAACATCGCGCTGGCGCTGCCGGGCGTGTTCGTCGGCTCGTTCCTGATCGAGGTGTTCTTCTCGATCCCGGGGTTGGGGCGCGAGATCATCCTGGCGGTGAACCGCAGCGATTACCCGGTGATCCAGGCGGTCACCATCTACCTGGCGATGCTGACGATGCTGGTGAACCTGGGCGCGGACATCCTCTACAAGCTGATCGACCCGCGGGTGGTCCTCAAATGAGCGCGGTGCTTGCTCCTGCGGCGCTGCCCGCGCGGCAATCGATGGGCGTCTGGCAGGCCGCGTGGAAGCGGCTGAAGGCCGACCGCGTCGGCATGGTGTCGATGGTGGTGGTGGCGGCGTTCGCGCTGCTGGTGGTGCTGGGTTCGGTCGGGCTGCTGGCGCGCGGCTGGCAGAAGGAAGTGGGCGTGCCGAATGCACCGCCGACCTTCATGGGGCCGGCAGCCGCCGTGGAGCAGAGCGCGATCCCGGTGCCGAAGGGGCCGAACGTCGACCTCACTGCGGTGGACCCGCTGGCGCCGCGCTACAAGGAATGGGACGAGCGCGCCGCCAAGTTCAAGACCGAAGAYAGCATCAAGCGCGAGACGCTGCCGTTCGGTGGCGACCGCATCGGGCGCGACGTGCTGACCAAGGCGCTGAAGGGCACGCAGACCTCGGTGTTCGTCGGGCTGCTGGCGGCCGTCGCGGCCACCGTGATCGGCACGCTGCTGGGCGCGCTGGCCGGCTTCTTCGGCGGCAAGGTCGGCGATTTCCTCGAGTGGCTGTACAGCGTGTTCACGTCGATCCCGGACATTCTGCTGATCCTGTCGTTCGCGGTGCTGTTCGGCCGCGGCATCAGCAGCGTTGCGATCATCCTCGCACTGGTCGGCTGGACCGGCATGTACCGGCAGGTGCGCGCCGAGTTCCTGAAGCATTCGGTGCGCGAGTACGTGCGTTCGGCCGAGGCGATCGGTGCGTCGGCGGCGTCGCGCATGTTCCGCCACATCCTGCCGAACATCAGCCACGTGATCCTGGTGCGCATGTCGCTGCTGGTGGTGGGCTTCATCAAGTTCGAGGTGATCCTGTCGTACCTCGGGCTGGGCGTCGGCGTCGACGACGTGTCATGGGGCACGATGCTGGCCGAGGCGCAGAGCGAGCTGATCCTCGGCTACTGGTGGCAGCTGGTGGCGGCGACCGCCTTCATGGCGGTGTTCGTGACGGCGTTCTCGCTGTTCGCCGATGCATTGCGCGATGCGCTGGATCCGAAGCTGCGGGGACTCGAATGAGCTTGTTGACGATCAAGGACCTGCGCGTGTCGTTCCGCGTGGGCAACGACGGTGGCGTGGTGCAGCGCACGCAGGCGGTGGGCCGCGACATCGACGGGCAGTCGGTCGGCGTCAGCTTCGACGTGCCGGAGAACACCACGGTGGCGCTGGTCGGCGAGTCGGGCTCGGGCAAGAGCGTGACCGCGATGTCGATCCTGAACCTGCTGCCGAGCAATGCCGAGCGGCAGGGCGCGATCAGCTTCCAGGGCCGCGACCTGCTGGCCGCGACGCTGCCCGAGCTGCAGGCGCTGCGCGGCAAGGACATCGCCTGCGTGTTCCAGGACCCGATGAGTTCGCTGAACCCGGTGTTCACCGTCGGCCAGCAGCTGGTGGAGCCGCTGATGCGCCACCTCGGGCTGACGCGCAAGCAGGCGATGGTGCGCGCCGAGGCGCTGCTGGTCGAGGTGGGGCTGCCGGAGCCGAAGCGGCGGTTGGCGGCCTACCCGCACGAGCTGTCGGGCGGGCAGCAGCAGCGCGTGATGATCGCGATGGCGCTGTCGTGCGAGCCGAAGCTGCTGATCGCCGACGAGCCGACGACTGCGCTCGACGTGACGATCCAGCGCCAGATCCTGGAGCTGCTCGCGAAGCTGAAGACGCAGCACCGCATGAGCATGCTGTTCATCACGCACGACCTGGGCGTGGTCGGCGAGATCGCCGACCAGGTGGTGGTGGTGCGCCAGGGCACGGTGCGCGAGCAGGGGCCGGTAGCCGGCATCTTCAGCGCGCCGCGCGATGCGTACACGAAGGCGCTGCTGGCCTGCCGGCCGACGCTGGTGCAGCGCGGCGCGCGGCTGATGGTGATCGACGATCACATCGCCGGCCGTGCGGCGGCGGCACCGCCGGCGCCGAAGGATGCGCTGGCGCCGATCGTGATCGACGCGAGCGACCTGACGAAGAGTTTCTGGCTGCGCAGCGGCGTGTTCGGCCGCAAGGAGTTCCGCGCGGTGAAGGGCGCGAGCTTCACGCTGCGGCGCGGGCACACGCTGGGCGTGGTCGGCGAATCGGGCTCGGGCAAGACGACGATGGGGCTGACGCTGCTGCGCCTGCACGAGGTGAACGGCGGGCCGGTCGGCGGCAAGGTGATGTTCGACGGGCAAGACCTGCTGCGCTTGAGCCGTCGCGAGCTGCTGCCGATGCGCCGGCGCATCCAGGTGGTGTTCCAGAACCCGTATGCGTCGCTGAACCCGCGCTTCACGATCGGGCAGACGCTGACCGAGCCGATGGCGATCCACGGCATCGGTGCCGATGGTGCAGAGCGCGAGCAGCGGGCGCGGGCGCTGTTGAACAAGGTCGGGCTGGACGACAGCGCGATGCACAAGTACCCGCACGAGTTCTCGGGCGGCCAGCGCCAGCGCGTCGCGATCGCGCGCTGCCTGACGCTGGACCCGGAGGTGCTGGTGCTGGACGAGGCGGTCAGCGCGCTCGACGTGTCGGTGCAGGCGCAGGTGCTGAATCTGCTGAAGGACCTGCAGGACGAGCTGGGCCTCGCCTACATCTTCATCAGCCACGACCTGGCGGTGGTGCGCTTCATGGCCGACGAGGTGCTGGTGATGAAGGACGGCGAGGTGGTCGAGCAGGCGAGCGTCGCGCAGATATTGGAGCAGCCTCAGCAGGAGTACACGAAGCGGTTGCTGGGGGCGATTCCGCGGGGGTATCGGGTGGGGGCGGCGCTTCAGGCGTAAGGCGGCCCCGGGTCGGCACTCACCGCTCCTCCAGCACCGGTTCCGCCCGCTTCACCCGCGCCAGCGGCAGGCTCACCCGCACCCGCGTGCCGCTGCCCGGCTCGCTCTCGACGCTCATCGTCGCGCCCATGCGCTGCAGCAGCTGACGCGTGATCACGAGGCCGAGCCCGCTGCCCGGCACCGGCGTGTTCTCCGCGCCCAATCGATTGAACGGCTGGTAGAGCTGCGCGAGCTTGCCGGCGTCGATGCCGATGCCGGTGTCATGCACCGTCACCACTGCGTGCGCGCCGTCCTGCGCGCAATGCACCCAGGCCCGGCCGCCGGCACGGTTGTACTTGACCGCGTTCGACAGCAGGTTCGAGAACACCTGCTCCAGCCGCCGCGGATCGGCGTGCACCGCCAGCGCCTGCGCGCCGTCGATCGCCAGCGTGACGCCCATCGACAGCGCGAGCGGCTCGACCTGCCGCAGGCTCGCGCCCAGCACCGGCGCGAGCGGGATGTCGCGGCTCGACAGCGCGAGCGCGCCGTCCTCGATGCTCGTCAGGTCCAGCAACTCGTTGATCAGCTCCAGCAGATGCTGGCCGCTGTCGAGCACGTGCTGCAGCCGGGCTCCCTGCCGGCTCGTCAGCGGCTCGCGGCCGTCGGTCTGCAGCAGCTGCGCAAAGCCCAGCACCGCGTTCAACGGCGTGCGCAGCTCATGGCTCACGCGCGACAGGAATTGCGTCTTGGCCTGGTTCGCACGGTCGGCGGCCTGCTTGTCCAGCCGCAGCTGCTCGGCTTCCACGTCGTCGCTGACGTCCCACAGCAGCCCGACCACGCGCCGGCCATCGACCTGCTCGCGGCGCCGCGCGTTCATCTCGAGGTGGCGCACCCGGCCATCGGGCAGCAGCACGCGGTAGCGCAGCGCGACCAGCTCGTCGCCATGCACCGCCCGCGCCAGCGCGGCGCGCAGCGCGGGCAAGTCCTCGGGGTCGACCCGCTCGCACGACAGCCGGGCACCGTCGCGCGGACCGGCCTCGTCGTCGAGCCCGTAGTGCGCCGCCGCGCGCGCATCGAGCTGCACGCGGTCGTGGTCGACATCCCAGTCGAACACGCCGATGTGCGCACCCTCGGCCGCCGTCGCGAGCCGCTCGTTGCTCTCGCGCAGCGCGTGCTCGGCGCGCCGCTGGGCATGGTGCATGCGCATCGTCAGCCACACGCCGGCACCGGCCAGCAGTGCGCCGAGCAGCAGCGTCGCCGTGGTCACCAGCCGGCGCGTGATGCGTGAAGCCTCGCCCAGCGAGCCCGAGAAGCGCATGGCCAGTTCGGTCAGGCGCTCGCTCAATGACGGGATCCGCCCGATCAGCAAACGCAGCTCCGGCGAGCCCGTGTCCCCGGCCTGGATGCGGGCATGCATCTCGCGGCCGAGCGCGCTCAGCTCGTCGATCTGCGCATCGCCCTCGACCCAGGCGGCGATCGCCTCGGCCATGAAGCCGACATGGCGAAAGCGCCGGTAGAGGCGGGCCAGCGCGTCGATGTCGTCCGGGTGGTTGCCGCCTTGCAGGAAGCCGCTGCGCACCACCGCCATGTCGGGCTCGGGCTTGTCGAGTTCGAGCCGCGCCATCCGGTCGCCCTGCGGCACCGAGAGCGCCGCCAGGTGGCGCTGGTAGTCGGCCTCGGCATGCGATTCGGTGTAGCGGAAGAGGTGGTAGATGGCATCCTTCTGGCCCTTGGACCACTGGCTCTCGCCACCCACGTACGCGCGAGCGGCCGACAGCGTGTCGGCGCTGAACGCGCTCAGCCCCGCCAGCAGGGCGACCACGACCAGCCACAGGCCGACCACCAGCCAGCGCATGCGCGATCCGTCATCAGGCAGCGCCATCGATCGGCTCCTCTCCCTCGAACAGTGCGCCACCTCCGTCGCGTGCACCGCCACGCGGTGTACCACGGCCCCACAGCACCTGTCGACGGGGGCTTGACACTTCGCACGACCGTGCTAAATTGCGCCGATGGAAACCCGAACGGAACGCAGCGGGCTCACGCTTGCCGCCATCCTCGACACCGCGCTCGGCATGGCCGCCTCCGACGGGCTCGACAGCCTGACGATCGGCGAGGTCGCCAAGCGCCTCGGGCTGTCGAAAAGCGGCGTGTTCTCGCGCGTCGGTTCGCGCGAGGCGCTGCAGATCGCGGTGATCGACGAATACGACCGCCGCTTCCTGCAGGACGTCTTCGTCCCGGCGATGCGCGAGCCGCGCGGCCTGCCGCGGCTGAACGCGATCATGCGGCTGTGGCTGCAGCGCGCCCGCGATGTCGAGATCCGCACCGGCTGCCTGTACTGCGCCGGCGCGTTCGAGTTCGACGACCGCGAGGGCCCGCTGCGCGACCTGCTGCTCGACCACGTGATGCGCTGGCGCAGTGCGCTCAAGCGCACCGTGATCCAGGCCATCGACGCCGGCCACCTGCGCGCCTGCACCGACGCCGACCAACTCGTGTTCGAGATGGACGGCCTGTTCGTCGCGCTGATGCGCGAAGCCCGCTTCCTGCGCGAACCACGCGCCGCCGACCGCTGCTGGTCGGCCTACGAACGAATCATCCGATCACTTCAGCCCTGAATGACTGCCACCGTTCCCTTTTCTCGTCGACCAATTTCGCACGCACGTGCGAAATCAAGGAGATTGCCATGCTGATGATTGCCCTGTCCGCCCTGGTCGTTGGTGTGCTGCTGCGCGGCGCGCTGTCGTTGTGGCGCGTGGTCGCCGCGGTGCCGCGCAGCAACGCCGATTTCGGTTGCTTCTGATGAGCACGCCCAACCCCGCCACCACCTTCTACGCCGCCAACCGCAGCACCCGCTGGCTCGGCAGCGCGCTGCGCGGCATGCAGACGCTGTCGCCCCGGCTGGGCACGCGGCTCGCGCTGCGGCTGTTCTTCACGCCGCTGCCGCTGAAGCTCGCCGCGCGGCGGCGCGCCGTGCCGGCCGGCTGGCTGCTGTCGCACTGGCCGTTCGAGCACGGCACGGTCGCGGTCTACCGCCGGGCCGACCTGCCGGCCGGGCTGCCGACCGTGCTGCTGGTGCACGGCTGGGCGGGCGACGCGCTGCAGATGCAGCCGCTCGGCGACGCGCTGGCAGCGGCCGGCTTCGCGCCGGTGTTGCTGGATTTCCCGGCGCACGGTCGCAGCGCCGCGTGGCGTTCGACGCTGCCGCAGTTCGTGCGCGCGCTGTGGGCGGCTTCGGCCCGGCTCGGTCCGCTGCACGCGGTGGTCGGGCATTCGCTCGGCGCACTGGCGGCCAGCCACGCAGCCGCCAGCGGCCTGCCGGTGAAACGCCTGGCGCTGATCGCGCCGTCGCCGCCGCCCAGCCTCTTCCTGGACTGGTTCAGCGGCAGCTTCGGCCTGGGCGCCGGCCTGGCCGAGCGGATGCGCGCCGCCATCGAGCGCCGCGAAGGCGTGCCGCTGCAGCAGTTCGAGCCCGCCTGGCTGGGCGAGCGGCTGGCCCAGCCGACGCTGCTGCTGCACGACGAGGGCGACCGCGTCGCGCCGCTGGCCGGCAGCCAGGCGCTGCAACAGGCGTTGCCCGATGCCCGGCTGGCGACGACCCGCGGCCTCGGCCACCGGCGGGTGCTGTCGGATGCCCAAGGCATCGCGGCCGTCGTCGAGCACGTCCGTGCCAAATAGATGAGTGGCGCGACAGGAACCCCGAGCGGTCACCGACCCTCTTGAATTTAGTACGGCGGATCGACGAATCCGGTCAAGTCTGTAACCGCGACCTTACCGTCTGGCCCAAATTCGGACGGTGGGCAGGGCGCCGCACGGCATTTTTCGTCCGCAGAGGGCTTGCAACCCGGCAAACCAGGCTGGCATGGAAGCTGCGCTTGAGTGCGTACAGACTGCCAGTCCGGTGACTCTCCCGCTACACGCCGGCAGCAGCTCCAACACAAGGACGTCGTTGCCATGTCGCTGTTTCATCGTCGTACCCCTTCATCCCGCCGGGCCCGCCCGGCGACCCCGAGCTGCCGCGGTGGCGCCTCGTCGCTGCTGCGCCTGGCCCAGCCGGCCACCGGACAGGGCGGCGGCAACGTGCGGCACTGGCTGGCACGCGCCGCCAACGTGCTGTCGCCGGCTGCGGCCGAGATGGTCACCGTGCGCCCCAGCGAGTTCGCGCCCAGCCAGTGGCTGGTCGGCCACTGAAGGGGCCTGCGATGGCACCGCGCACCGAACACCTGATGGTCCGCCCGGCGACGACGCCGAGCGTGACACGCATCACACCGCAGGCCGGCAACAGCACCGACCGGTCGTTCAAGGTCCTGCAATCGAACCGCGCTCCGGCGCAGCTTTCACTGTTCCCGCCGCCCGGCAGCGTCCGCGCCGCGCGTTGATTTCTCGACGTATGTGACGTCCAAGGGGGAACGGGCAAGCCGGGGTGGATGAGAGCGAGCCCCCGGCACCTGTCCCGTTTCCCCTCTTTTTTTCACATCGTCCGACCTTCCACCGCCACCCGGGCGGCGCCGACCATCGGTGCCGGCCCGGGTGACTCGTTTCCGCCGCGCTCCTACACTGCGTCGCGCACCGCCCCGGGTGTGATCGATCAGAAGAACACAGGAGCAACGCGATGTCCCTTCCCACCTGGCGCGTTCGAAGCGCCCAACCCGGCGTGGTCGTCGCGCCCGACGAGCGGCTGCCGTGGCCGCAGACCTTCGCGATGGGCGTGCAGCACGTGATCGCGATGTTCGGCGCCACCGTGCTGGCGCCGCTGCTGATGGGGTTCGACCCGAACGTCGCGATCCTGATGAGCGGCATCGGCACGCTGATCTTCTTCGTGGTCGTCGGCGGCAAGGTGCCGAGCTACCTGGGCTCGAGCTTCGCGTTCATCGGGGTCGTCATCGCCGCCAGCGGCTACGGTGGCCACGGGCCGAATGCCAACCTGGGCGCGGCGCTCGGCGGCATCGTCGCCTGCGGGGCCGTCGTGCTGCTGATCGGGCTGGCGGTGACGGCCGCCGGCACCGCGTGGATCGAATCGCTGATGCCGCCGGTCGTCACCGGCGCGGTGGTCGCGGTGATCGGCCTGAACCTGGCCGGCGTGCCGATCAAGAACATGGCGCCGACGCCGTTCGACGCGTGGATGCAGGCCGTCACCTTCCTGAGCGTCGGCGTGGTCGCGGTGTACACCCGCGGCATGACGCAGCGGCTGCTGATCCTGGTCGGCCTGCTGGTCGCGAGCGTCATCTATGCCGTGCTGGCCAACGGCCTCGGGCTGGGCAAGCCGCTCGACCTGTCGGGCGTCGCCGCGGCCGCGTGGTTCGGGCTGCCCGGCTTCGCCACGCCGGTGTTCCAGGCCGACGCGTTGCTGCTGATCGCGCCGGTCGCGGTGATCCTGGCGGCCGAGAACCTCGGTCACCTGAAGGCGGTGGGCGCAATGACCGGCAAGCCGCTCGACGCGCTGATGGGCCGCGCCTTCATCGGCGACGGGCTCGCGACGATGGTCAGCGGCGCGAGCGGTGGCACCGGCGTGACCACCTATGCCGAGAACATCGGCGTGATGGCCGCCACCAAAATCTACTCGACCGCGATGTTCGTGGTGGCCGCGCTGATCGCGATCGTGCTCGGCTTCAGCCCGAAGTTCGGCGCGCTGATCCAGGCGATCCCGCTGGCGGTGATGGGCGGCGTCAGCATCGTCGTGTTCGGGCTGATCGCGGTGGCCGGCGCCAAGATCTGGGTCGACAACCGGGTCGACTTCGGTGACAACACCAACCTGATCGTCGCCGCGGTCACGCTGATCCTCGGCACCGGCGACTACACGCTGAAGTTCGGCGGCCTGACGCTCGGCGGCATCGGCACCGCGACCTTCGGTGCGATCGCGCTGCACGCGCTGCTGCGCCGCCGGCCCGGCCGTTGAGCGGCCGGTGCCGCCCGCCGATGCACGTGGCCATGGTGCACGGCGGGCCGGCGTGAGATGCTGCCGCGTGCGGCCAGCGCCTCAGGTCCGCCACTTGCTGGTCGATATCCACCGATGCGTCCGATTTCGCGTGTTCCCGTGGCAGCCGCGCTGCGCCTCAGCGGCCTGCGCCTGAGCTGCGTGCTGCTGGCCGCGCTGGCGTGGGGCGGCGTGCGCGCCGCGCCGGCCTCGGGCGCGGCCGGCGCAGCACCTGCGGTTTCCGCACCAGCCGCCGCATCCGACGCCRCCATCGCCGCCGAGCTGGCCGATTTCGAATCGACCGGCCGCGCCCATCCATCCGACAGCGCGGCCGCGCTGCGCACGCGCGTCGGCCTGCTCGCGATCGGCAGCGCCGACTGGGTCGATGCGCTGACGCTGCAGGGCCTGCTCCACACCGAGGCGTCGGAGTTCGAGGCCGCCACCGACTGCGCCCGCCGGCTGCAGGAGCAGTCGACGGCCACCACCGACGCGGCCGCGCGCCTGATCCAGGCCAGCATGGCGCTGAAGAGCGGCAATGCGCACGAGGCCGACAAGCTGCTGAACGCGGCCATGGCCGAGCTGCCGGCGTCGACACCGGCCACCAGCCGCCTGCGCTTCCTGGCCGCGCATGCGAAGGCCCGGCAGCGCGCCGGCAAGCTCGACGACGCGGTGCGGCTGCACCTGCAGGAGATCGACCTCGCCGACCAGCTCGGCATCGCGTGGCGCCGCGCCGAGGCCCGCACGCGCGCCGCCTACTCGCTCTACAAGGCCCAGCAGCCGGAGCGCGCGCGCAGCATCAATGCCGAGGCGCTGGCGATCGCGACGGCGGCCGCCGACAAGATCTCGCTGGCCCGGGTGCACAACATCCAGGGCATCCTGCTCGACGGGCCGACCGAGGTCGCGGACGAGCTGCATTCGATGCAGTCGGCGATCAACTATGCGCACGAGGCCGGCGCCAAGCTCGACGAGGCGCTGCTGCTGGCCAACATGTCGGATTTCTTCCTGCAGCGCGGCGACTACCGCACCGCGCTGCGCCGCGCGCAGGAGGCGCTGCCGCTGACGCGCGAGGTGCGCGACACCAGCAGCGAGATCATCGCGCTGTGGAACATGGGCCTGGCCCACATCGGGCTCGGCGACGTGGCCGACGGCAAGCGGCACGTCGAACTGGCGCTGTCGATGGCCGAGCACCGCGGCGATGCGCCGCTGGTGTCCGACGTGCTGCTCGAGTTCGGCACCGCGCTCGAGAAGGCCGGCGACGTGGCCGGCGCGGTGCAGGCGCTGCACCGCCACCGGGCGATCGCCGACAAGCTGGTGCAGCGCGACCAGCAGAAGGCCATCCTCGAGCTGCAGGAGCAGTTCGACAGCGACCGGCGCGGCCGCGCGCTCGCGCTGCTGAACAGCGACAACGCGATCAAGAGCACCCAGCTGCAGCGCCGCGACCTGCAGCAGCGGCTGTGGTGGCTGCTGGCCGCGACCTTCCTGCTGTCGTTCGCGGTGGTGCTGCTGATGATGCGCCGCGTGCGCCGCACCAACCAGGCGCTCGCGCACAGCAATGCGCAGCTGAAGGTGCAGAGCGAGCGCGATCCGCTGACCGGCCTGGCGAACCGGCGCTACTTCCAGGCGGCGATGAAGCAGATGTCGGTCGACGGCCAGCTGGCCGGCACCGTGTACCTGCTCGACATCGACCACTTCAAGCGCATCAACGACGAGCACGGCCACGCGGCCGGCGACGCGGTGCTGGTCGCGATGGCGCAGCGCCTGGCCGATGCGCTGCGCGAGCCCGACCTGGTCGTGCGCTGGGGCGGCGAGGAGTTCCTGGTCGTGGTGCAGTCGCTGTCGCGCGAGCAGGTCGATGCACTGGCCCAGCGGCTGCTCGATGCGGTCGGACAGGCGCCGGTCGCATGGCAGGGCCGCGAGATCGCGGTGACCGGCTCGATCGGCTATGCGAGCTTCCCGATCGAGCCGACCGGCCTGGCGGTCGCGTGGGAGCCGGCGATCAACCTGGTCGACACCGCCCTCTATCTCGCCAAGGCACACGGGCGCAACCGGGCCTACGGGGTCGGGCTGATGCATGCGCAGACGGTGCAGGGGCTGCAGGCGATCACCGCCTCGCTGGAATCCGCGTGGCGCGACGGCCAGGTCACGCTGACCCTGCTGCGCGGGCCGGTGCACGAGGGCCGCGCATGAAGGCCGTGCGCGCGTTCGTCTTCGCGCGCTTGGCGGGGCTGCTGCTCGCTGCAGCAGCGATCAGCGGCATCGCCGGCGCGGCGGCTGCGGCCGGCTCGGCCGGCGTCATCGAGCAGTCCGACCACCTGGTGCGCGAGGGTTACGACCGCCCGGCGCCCGCCCTGCAGGCGCTGCTGCAGCTGCAACGCGAGCAGGAGGCCCTGACACCGCGGCCGGCGCAGACGATCCGTCGCTTGCAGCTCGCACGCGCGATCGTGCTGGCGCAGAACGGCCGCATCGCCGAGGCCGGCATGCTGGCCGAGGACATCCGCGCCGGCGTCGGCAGCGGCCTGGCCGGCAACGCAGCCGACGAGGCCGACAGCACCGCGCGCGCCAACCTGGTCCGCGCGCTGGTCGCCGAGAACAACGGCCAGCTCGACGTGGCCGCCGCGCTGGCGCAGGCGGCGCTGCCGTCGCTGCAGCAGGATTGCCCGGGGCCGGACGRCGCGCCGGCGACCACCGCCCCCGGCTGCGACTACCGCGCCGCGTGGCGCGCGCTGCAGGTGCTGGAGCGCCATGCGCAAAGCCGCGCGCAATGGGCCGAGGGCGCGCGCCACCTGCGCGTCGCCGCGCAACTGGCCGAGGCGCAGCACGACAGCTACCGCCAGGCGCTGGTGCTGGGCCTGCTGGCGCTCGACATCGCGCGCCAGGGCGACATGGCCGGCGCGGTGCGCATGCTGCAGCAGGCGCAGCGCGTGGCGGCCCCGCTCGACGATCCCGACGTCCAGGTGCGGCTGCGGCTGCACGAAGCCCGCCTGGCCGACCTGCGCGGCGAGCCCCAGCAGTCGCTGCGGCTGGCCGAGGAGGCAATGCCGATCGCCCGCAAGGCCGATTCGCCGCGGCTCGAATCGCTGGTCAACGCCAACCTCAGCGACCTGTACGCACGGCAGAACCGCCCGGCCGACGCGCTGCGCGCCGCCGAGGCCGCGTTGCCGGTGGTGCGCCGCCACGGCGACCAGCGCGCCGAGCGGGTGCTGATCAACAACGCCGGGCTGGCGAAGATCGGCCTCGGCCGCATCGCCGAAGGCAAGCTCGACCTGGCCCGCCTGGCCGAGCTGTGGCGGCAGAGCGGCGCCCCGGGCAGCGAGGCGCAATCGCTGCGCGAGTTCGGCGAGGCGCTGGCGGCCGCCGGCGACCCGCGCGGCGCGCTGGAGCTGTTCCACCGCGAACGCAAGCTCAGCGCCGAGGTCATGAAGGCCAACCGCGCCGGCGCGCTGAAGGACGTGCAGCAGCGCTACGACACCGAGAGCAAGCAGCGCGAGATCGAACTGGTGAGCCGCGACAACGCGCTGAAGACCGCGGCGCTCGCGAACCGCGAGCTGCAGCAGCGGGTCTGGGCGCTGATGGCGGCGGTGATGGCGCTGTCGGTCGGCGTCGCGGCGCTGCTGTACCTGCGGGTGCGCGAGGTCAACCGCCGGCTGCAGGCGAGCCACGCGAACCTGCGGCTGCAGAGCGAGCGCGATCCGCTGACCGGCCTGGCCAACCGCCGCCAGTTCCAGGCCGCGATGGCGCGCGGCTGCGAACGGGGCATCGAAGGCGCGCTGCTGCTGGTCGACATCGACCACTTCAAGCATGTCAACGACGGCCACGGGCATTCGGTGGGCGACGCGGTGCTGGTCGAGGTCGCACGGCGGCTGGCCGGCTGCGTGCGCGAGAACGACCTGGTGGTGCGCTGGGGCGGCGAAGAATTCCTGATCCTTGCGCCCGAGGTCAGTGCCGAGCAGGCCGAGCAACTCGCCGCGCGGGTGCTGGAGCAGATCGGCCGCGAGCCGATCGCGAGCGGCACCGAGGGCGGCGACGACGACGTGCTGCGCGTCACCGCGTCGATCGGCTATGTGCGTTTTCCGCTGCCGCCCGACGACCTGCCGGTGCCTTGGGAGCAGGCGGTCAACCTGGCCGACATGGCGCTCTACACCGCGAAGGGCCAGGGCCGCAACCGCGCGATCGGCGTGATCGGCGCACAGCTGCGCTCGCCGGACGAGCTGAAGGCGATCGAGGGCGACTTCGACAGCGCCTGGCGCGACGGCCGCGTGCGGCTGCACGAGCAACCGGGGCCGCAGCCGGACCTGTTCAGCTGACGCCGCCGCGCGCGGCCGCCTGCTGCTCGTCCAGGCAGCGCAGCAGCTGCGCCACGTTGATCGGCTTGGTCAGGTAGGCGATGAAACCCGCCGCCTCGGCCGCCTGCGCCCGCTCCGGCGTCGCATCGGCCGACAGCGCGATGCGCGGACAGGCCAGCGCAGACCCCAGCGCACGCGACACCTCGACCCCGCTCATGTCCCCCAGGTGCATGTCCAGCAGCAGCAGGTCGGGCCGCTGCTGCAGCGCGATCTCGACCGCCTGGCGCCCGTTCGCCGCGATCAGCAGCCGCCAGTCGGGCCGCATCTTCATCACCTGGCGCACCAGCTCGACGTTCATCGGGTTGTCTTCGGCGTACAGCACCGTGTACGGCGCGGCCGGCGTGGCATCGTCCAGTTCCTCGGTCGGCTCGAAGCCCGCTTCTTCGAGGCCGCTGGCCACCGGCACCCACGGCAGGCTCGCGGTGAACACGCTGCCGACGCCCGGCTCGCTCTCGACCGACAACCGGCCGTTCATCAGCTGCACCAGGCGCTGCGTGATCACCAGGCCGATGCCGGTGCCCTCGACACCGCTGCGCTCGGCGCCGAGCCGGTTGAACGGCTCGAACAGGCGCGCGATCTGCGCCGGCGCGAGCCCCACGCCGGTGTCGCGCACCTGCAGGTGCACCAGCCCGACGCCTTCGTCGGCCGGCCAGCGCAGCACCACCTGGCCGCCGCGGCGGTTGTACTTGATCGCGTTGCTCAGCAGGTTGACCAGCACCTGCCGCAGCCGCAGGTGGTCGGCCTGCACGCAGGTGCGCGGGTCGGCCGAGTGGGTCGCGGCCCGGTCGATCAGCAGCTGCACGCCGGCCTCGGCCGCAGACGGCGCGACCATCGCCAGCGCCTCGTCGACGACGCGCCGCAGCACCACGCTGCCCGACAGCAGCGTGATACCGCCGCTCTCGATGCGCGACAGGTCGAGCACGTCGTTGATCATCGCCAGCAGGTGCGTGCCGGCCTGCGTGATGTGCTGCACCCGCGTCTGCTGCGCGGCGTTCAGCGGCTGCTGGCTGTCGAGCTCCAGCAGCTGCGCGAAGCCGAGCACCGCGTTCAGCGGCGTGCGCAGCTCGTGGCTCATGCGCGACAGGAACTCGGTCTTGGCGGCGTTGGCGCGCTGCGCCGATTCGGCCGCGAGCACCGCCTCCTCGACGCGCTTGCGCTCGGTGATGTCGATCATCAGCCCGCGCAGCAGCCGGTGGCCGCCTTCGGGGCGGAACACCGTGACCCAGCTGCTCATCCAGCGCACGCTGCGGTCGGCCGCGTAGAAGCGGTACTCGATCGCGCTGACCGAGCCGGTCATCTGCGAATCGGTCACCTCGCGCAGCGCGCGGTCGCGGTCGTCCGGGTGCAGGTGCAGCGCCCAGAAGCGCGGCTGCATCCAGTCGGCCAGCGGGTAGCCGAGCAGCTGCTTGGCCTTGTCGCTGACGAAGGTGAAGCTCTCGGTGCGCGGGTCGCCCTCCCAGAAGATGCCGTCGACCGAGTTCAGCAGGTCGACGAAGCGCTGCCGGCTCGAGCGCAGCTCGGCCTCGGCCAGCTTGCGATCGGTGATGTCCTGCACCACGCCGATCAGGTAGTCGGGGTGGCCGTCGGGCTTGCGCACCAGCGTGACGTTGATGGTCGCCCACACCACGCGGCCGTCGGCATGCAGGTAGCGCTTGTCGGCGCGGTAGCGCGGGATCTCGCCGGCCAGCAACTGGCGGCGCCGGCGGCGCTCGCCGGCCAGGTCGTCGGGGTGCGTGACGTCTTCGGTGCTGAGCGCGAGCAGCTCGGCGCGGCTGCGGCCGAGCATGTCGCACAGCTGCTGGTTCAGGAACAGCGGAAAGCCGTCGAGCCCGATCTGCACGATGCCGGCGCCGGCCATCTCGAGCACCGCGCGCAGCTGGGTCTCGCTCGCGCGCAGCGCGTTCTCGACCTCGCGCCGCTCGCGGTCGTTGCAGACCGCGCCGAGGATCGCGCCGACGCTGGTGAAGAGCGGCTGCAGCCGCTCGACCAGCGCCTCGTCGAAGCCGCCCGGCCGGTTCGCCAGGCCCACCATGCCGAGCATCTCGCCGCCGTGGAACAGCGGCACGCCCAGGAAGGAGCGCATCGCCGGGTGGCCGGGCGGCAGGCCGCCGCGCCGCGGGTCGGCCTCGGGGTCGTTGCTGATGACCGGCGCAGCGCTGGTGATGGCGGCACCGAACAGCGTGCGCATGTTGTGGAACTCGATCGTGTGCTCCGGCCCGCCGTGCATGTGGCGCTCGTACAGCGCGCGCGTCGCGTCGTCCCACGAGATGTCGGTCAGCACGTAGAAGCGCAGGTAGGGCGCGCCGTCGCCGTCGTGCAGCACCTCGGCGATGAAGCCGTACTCGCAGGCGGTGCTCTCGAGCAGGTCGGTCAGCAGCGGCGACAGCATCTCGCGCGGCGGCGCGGCCCGGATGTAGCGGGACTGGACCCGCGCGATGATCGCGCCGAGGTCGTCGGCAGGCGGGAACGGTGGGGGCACGGTCGTCGGTTCCGGTGGGCACGAGAGCGTGCTGGACGCAGGTGGATCGTGGCACAGCGCCCGGGTGGTGAGAAGTAGGGCGAGCGCGGGTACGGGGCAGGGTGGCACTGCCGCACACTCGGTGCATCCCCTTGTTTGAGAACTCCGGAGTTCGCGATGACCTGTCCGACACGCCGCCAGGTGCTGGCCACCGCAGCGGCCGCCACCACCGCCGCCTTGGCCTTCCCCGTCCGCGCCCAGGGCGCCTGGCCCACCAAGCCGGTGCGCATCGTCGTGCCGTTCGCGCCCGGCGGCACCACCGACATCCTGGCGCGCGCGCTCGCGCCGGAGCTGAGCCGGGTGTTCGGCCAGCAGTTCATCGTCGACAACAAGCCGGGCGCCGGCGGCAATGTCGGGGCCGAGCAGGTGGCCAAGTCGGCACCCGATGGCTACACGCTGCTGATGGGCACGGTCGGCACGCACGGCATCAACCAGTCGCTGTACCCGAAGCTGCCGTTCGACCCGATCAAGGATTTCGCGCCGGTCACGCTGGTGGCCGGCGTGCCGAACGTGCTGGTGATGAACCCGGCGAAGGCCGAGGCCGAGAAGATCAACAACGTGGCCGACCTGATCCGCTACGCGAAGGCGCACCCGGGCAAGCTGAACATGGCGTCCAGCGGCAACGGCACCTCGATCCACCTGAGCGGCGAGCTGTTCAAGAGCATGACCGGCACCTTCATGCTGCACTTCCCGTACCGCGGATCGGGCCCGGCGCTGCTCGACCTGATCGGCGGCACGATGGACCTGATGTTCGACAACCTGCCGTCGGCGATGCCGCAGATCAAGGCCGGCAAGCTGAAGGCGCTGGCCGTGACCAGCGCGCAGCGGAGCGCGGCGCTGCCGGACGTGCCGACGATCGCCGAGGCCGGGCCGGTGAAGGGCTTCGACGCGAGTTCGTGGTTCGGGCTGCTGGCGCCTGCGGGCACGCCGGCGGAGATCGTCAACAAGCTGCAGCAGGAGAGTGCGAAGGCACTGGGCACGCCGGCGCTGAAGGAGCGGCTGCTGGCGCAAGGCGCGATCCCGAGCGGCATGCCGCCGGCGGAGTTCGCGGCGTACATCGCGGCGGAGACGAAGAAGTGGGCGCAGGTGGTGAAGGTCTCTGGCGCGAAGGTCGACTGAAGCCGGTGCGTTCTAATGCGCGGCCATGGCCGCTTCGCTGACCAATCTGTTGCACCGATTCATCCGCTACGGCCTGGTGGGCGCGCTCGCAACGGCGGCGCACTATGCGCTGCTGGCGGCGCTGGTGGAGTGGGCACACGTGCCAGCGTGGATCGCGTCAGGCCTCGGTGCGGCGCTCGGCGCGCAGGTCGCGTTCTTCGGCAACCGGCGCTTCACGTTCGACCACCGCGGTGCGCTCGGCCCGGCTTGGCTCAAGTTCCAGGGGACCGCGCTGATCGGGGCGCTGGTCGGGATGGCGATCGTCGCGGGTGGGGTTGCGCTCGGGTGGCACTACTTGCTGGCGCAGGTCGTCGCGACGTTGACGGGGCTCGTGCTGACCTTCCTGATCAACAGGCGCTGGACGTTCACGTAGCTCCGCGCCGCCACACCCGCCCGAGTTTGACGTTCGCCGCCGCCAGGTCGTCGGCGAACGCCCCGCTCTCCAGGTAGGCCAGCTCGCGCTGCCGCGCCCCGGCGATCGCGTCGCCGGCCGACTGCGCGTCGATCTCGCCGGGGTGGCAGAACACCAGCCCGCCGGCATCGGGCAAGGCCCGCAGCCAGCGCTGCATCCACCCGCGGTAGTCGGTGTCGACGAAATCGTAGACGCCGAGCAGCGCCGGGTTGTGCAGCCAGCCGCGGTGCAGCAACTCGCGGTGCAGCCAGCGCCCGCCCGTGCCGGCGATCAGCTGGCGCTTGATCGCGAAGCCCGGCCCCGGCAGCACGCCGGTGTCGCGCACCGCCGGTGCCGGCAGCAACTGCTCGATGCCCTGCAGCAGCAGCTCGCGCACCTGCGGCAGGTGGTGCACATGCTGGTGGCCGTCGATGGTCTGCGGCACGCGGCCAGTGGCCTCGCTGAACGCCGCCACCTGGGCCTGCCATTCGGCCCGCAGCGCGTCGACCGGCAGCCGCCGCAGGTGCGCCTGCACGATCAGCGTCGGCAGCGGCGGCAGCACCGGCCACACACGTGCCAGCTCGGTGCTCAGCGGCAGCCCTTCGGTCAGGTTGAAGTGCAGGCCGATCTCGACGCTGTCGGGCACATCGGCCAGCAGCGGCGCGCTGGCCCGCCACGCATCGCCGCTCGTGATGCACGACACCACGGTCAGCCGCTGCGCGCGCGCCAGCCGCGCGATGCCGCGCGAGACCGACGGCCACAGCCCGAAATCGTCGGCGCACAGGCCGAGGGTGCGCGGCGCGCCGGTCATCGGGCGTCGGCCTCCACCAGGCCCTGGCCGGCTTCGCTCGCCACCAGGTAGATCGGCCGGCGCTTGACCTCGTCGAAGATGCGGCCGACGTACTCGCCGAGGATGCCGATCGACAGCAGCTGCACGCCGCTGAAGAACATCAGGCTGCACACCAGCGTCGCCCAGCCCGGCACGTCGTGGCCGTAGATGAAGTGCTGCGCGATCACCAACAGTCCGAAGCCCATGCCGCCGAACGCGATCAGCGCGCCGAGCGCGCTCCACAGCCGCAGCGGCACGTTCGAGAACGCGGTGACGCCGGTCAGCGCGAGCCGCACCAGGCTGCGCATCGAGAAGCTGCTGGTGCCGGCATGCCGCTCGGCCGGCGTGTAGTCGATGATCTCGGTGCGAAAGCCCACCCAGGCGTACAGCCCCTTCATGAAGCGGTTGCGCTCGGGCAGCGACTTCAGCGCATCGACCACGCGGCGGTCCATCAGCCGGAAATCGCCGGCATCGACCGGGATGTGCACCGAGTGCTTCGTGTTGACGAGCCGGTAGAACGCCCAGGTGCCCAGGCGCTTGGCCCAGGTCTCGTCGGCGCGCGAGGCGCGGGCCGCGCAGACCATGTCGGCCCCGCCCACCCAGGCCTGCACCATGCGGTCGATCAGGTCGACCGGGTGCTGCAGGTCGGAATCCATCAGCACGACGACCTCGCCTCGGGCCAGGTCGATGCCGGCGGTCAGCGCCTGTTCCTTGCCGAAGTTGCGCGACAGCCGCACGTAGCGCACGCCGGGCGTCGTGAGGAAGGGCGCGACCGCGAGCGCGGTGCCGTCGGTGCTGCCGTCGTCGACCACGACGACCTCCCAGCGGTCGGTCAGCCCGGCGAGGTGCGCGCTCAATTGCGGCAGCAGCACCGGCAGGTTGGCGGCCTCGTTGTAGGCCGGCATCACGCAGCTGATGGCGGGGCGGGTCGGTCGCGCGGGAACGGAGGAGTCGACTGTGGAACGCATGGGCGGGCTGATCACCGAAAGCAGCCCGCGACTTTACGCCGGGAAACTCAGCGTTGATCTTTGATGCGCTCGATCCGGCGGGCCATCTCCTCGAGTTGCGCGAGCGCATGGCGGGCCTCGTCGTCGAGGGCGCCGGCCGGCAGCTGCTTCGCCAGCCCGAGCACCAGGTCGCTGAGCACGCCGATCTGCTTGCCGTACGACGCCACCTCGCGCAGCACACGCAGCTCGGTCGCTTCGTTGCCGGCGCGGGCCAGCAGCGAGGGGTGGATGTCCTGCACGACCGAGCCGCTGAAGGGCCAGTTGAACTGCGGGTTGAAGTTGAGCCACCACATGGTTGTCGCCTCCCTGGCCGCGGTCGGCGGCCTCGCCCGGCGAGTGTCGGGCCGGCCGGGGGCGACGGCCATCCGCTGCTTTGGGGGTTGCACTCGACGGACAATCGGGCCCATGCATTTCCCCGATTGGCGCGCCGGCCTCGGCAACTACCGCCGCGAGGCCCTGCGCGACGACCTGGTCGCCGCCTTCGTCATCAGCGTGCTGCTGATCCCGCAGAGCCTGGCCTATGCGCTGCTCGCCGGGCTGCCGGCGCAGGTCGGGCTGTATGCGAGCCTGCTGCCGCTGGTGGCCTATGCCGCCCTCGGCTCCAGCCCGGTGCTCGGCGTCGGGCCCGCCGCGGTGCTGGCGCTGATGATCGCGCAGGCGATCGGCCAGGCCCCGCCCGGCGTCGAGGCCCCGGCGGTCGCGCTGGTGCTGGCGGCCGAGGTCGGGCTGCTGCTGCTGGCGGCGGCCTGGCTGCGACTCGATGCGCTGGCCGCGCTGCTCAGCGTGCCGGTGCTGCACGGTTTCGAGACCGGCGCGACGCTGTCGATCGCGCTCAGCCAACTGCCGGTGCTGCTCGGCTCGTCGGCCCGCGGCGCCGATGCGGTGCAGGTGCTGCACAGCTGGTGGCAGGCGGTGAGGCCGTGGGCGCCGATGACGGCCGCCTATGGCCTCGGCGCCGTCGCCTTGCTGTGGTTCACGCGCCGCCATGCGCAGCCCTGGCTCACGGCGCGCTTCGGCCGGCCGCGGGCGGTGCTGGTCGGCCGGCTGGTGCCGCTGGCGGTGCTGGTCGGCGCGATGGCGATCGCGATGCTGACCGGGGCCGATCGGCACGGCGTGACGCTGGTCGGCGCGCTGCCGACGCTGTCACCGACGCTCGCGCTGCCGCTGCTCGATGCCACGCTGTGGTGGTCGCTGCTGCCGCAGGCGCTGCTGATCGCGCTGGTCACCTACGTCAGCAGCCTGGTGGTGGCCGAATCGCTGGCACGCCGGCTCGGCCAGCGCGTCGATCCGCGGCGCGAGCTGGCGGGGCTGGGCGCGGCGAACGTGGCGGCGGCGCTGACGGGCGGCATGCCGGTCAGCGCGAGCTTCTCGCGCAGCATCGTCAGCCTGGAGGCGGGCAGCCGCACCCGCATGGCGGGGGTGTTCACCGCGATCCTGATGGTGCTGGCGATGCTGCTGCTGGCGCAGCCGCTCGCGTGGCTGCCGACGCCGGTGCTGGCCGCGACCATCCTGGTGGCGGTGCTGTCGGGCCTGGCGCTCGGGCCGTTCCGCGAGGCCTGGCACTACGCGCGCAGCGAATGGGTGGTGATGGTCACGGTGGCGGTGCTGATGCTGCTGTTCGGCGCCGGCTGGTCGCTGGGGATCGGCGTCGCGGCGTCGATCGCGCTGCTGCTGCAGCGCACCGCGCGGCCGCACGTGGCGCTGATCGGCCGCGTGCCGGGCACCGAGCACTACCGCAACATCGACCGCTACCAGGTCGAGCTGACGCCGGGCGTGCTCGCGCTGCGCATCGACGAGAGCCTGCTGTTCACCAACGCCCGCCAGCTGGAGGACGTGGTCGCGCAGCACCTGGCCACGCACCCGGACACGCGCCGCGTGCTGCTGCAGATGGCGCCGGTGAACCGCATCGACCTGAGCGGCCTGGAGGCGCTGCGGGCACTGCAGGACATGTTGGCCGCGCGCGGCATGCGGCTGGATCTTTCGGAGGTGAAAGGGCCGGTGATGGACGGGCTGCGCGCCGGTGGGTGGCAGCAGTGGTTCAAGGGGGAGCTGTTCCTGAGCGTGCACCAGGGGGTGATGGCAGGAGCCGGAACCGCTGCGCCGGCCTAGGTTTTCACGTTTCCGGAAACGTGAATGGAATGCCTGACCGCGAGTTCACTCCGCCAGCACCACCACCCGCTGCTCGCGCCGCAGCAGCGAGAACTGCAGCAGGTCCTGCGCCTGCCCGTTCCACCAGCCGGCTTCGCGCAGCAGGCCCTCGCGCACGAAGCCGAGGCGCTCGACCAGCTTCAGCGAGGCGATGTTGTCGGGATGCACCTGCGCCTCGACGCGGTTCAGCTGCATCTGCACGAAGCCGAAACCCAGCACCGCGAGCAGCGTCTCGCGCATGTAGCCCTGGCCCCAGGCGTCGCGCGCCAGCTCGTAGCCGACCATGCAGGCGCGCCAGTGGCGGTTCCAGCGGAACATGCCGCAAGTGCCGATCAGCCGGCCGTCTTCGCGCCGCTCGATCCCCCAGCGGATGCCGGGGTTGGCCAGGGTGCGCGCCGTCGCCCAGCCCTCGATCACCTTCTGCGCCGCCTGCTCGTCCGGCAGCGGCTCGGTGCCGAACCAGCGCATCGCATCGGCATCCGCATGGATCGCGAACAGCACCGGCGCATCGGCCAGCGAGGTTTCGCGCAGCAGCAGGCGCGGCGTCTCGAGGACGGGGAAACGGCTCGGCGGCTCGGACATGGCGGACCTGCAAGACCCCGGTGAGGGCGGTCCGCCGAGTCTACGTCTGCGCTAGCCTTGCATCTGACAGGTGACGCGGCTTTCCATGCGCCAGTCGCGCCCCAGCGTGCGCACCGCGCCGGTGACCTGTACACGGGTGCGCAGCCGGATGTCGGCACTCGACGCACCGAGCTGCAGCTCGAACTCGCCGGGCTCGACGATGCGGGCGCCGGCCGCGCCGGTGAAGTTCAGCATGTCGACCGGCAGGTGGAAGCTCACGCGGGCCGACTCGCCCGGCGCGAGCGCGACGCGCGCGAAGCCCTTCAGCTCCTTGACCGGCCGCACCGCCGACGCCAGCAGGTCCCGCACGTACAGCTGCGGCACCTCGACGCCGGCGCGCGTGCCGGCGTTGGTGATGCGGCACGACAACTCGATCTCGCCCCGCTCGATGTCGACACTCGCCTGCGCGAGTTGCAGCTCGTCGTACGCGAACGAGGTGTACGACAGCCCGTGGCCGAACGGGTAGCGGCTGCCGAAATGCAGCGCGATCGGCGTGCCGGCGCTCTTCAGCTTGTGGTTGTAGAAGTACGGCATCGCGCCGGCGCTCTTCGGCACCGACAGCGTCAGCCGGCCCGACGGCTCGACCGCGCCGCCCAGCACCTCGGCGATCGCGGTGCCGCCCTCCTGCCCACCGGCGAAGGCCATCACCAGCGCGGCCAGCTCGTGCTCGCGCCCGCCCAGCGTGTACGGCCGGCCGCCGGTCAGCACGACGATGGTCGGCGTGCCGCTGTCGAGCACCGCATCGAGCAGCGCCTGCTGCATGCCGGGCAGCGCGAGCGAATCGGCATCCGAGCCCTCGCCGACGGTGCCGGTCTGGAACAGCCCCGCCAGATCGCCGACGCAGACGATCGCGACATCGGCATCCTTCGCACACGCCACCGCGTCAGCGATGCCGTCGCGGCGCTGCGAGACGCGCGAGACCCGCTCGCCGTTCACCGCCTCGGCCACATCACCGGGGAACACCGGCGCGCCGGCGCTGCGCCCTTCGAGGATCGGGCAACCTTGGGCATAGCGCACGTTCGCGTCGCCGAACGCCGCCTTCAGGGCCGCGAGCGGCGTGACGATCTGCGAGGTGCCTTCGGTCTGGTCGTTGAGGATGAGGTGCACCGGGAAGCTGTAGCCGCCGAGCAGCGCCATCGGGTCGTCGGCGGTCGGGCCGATCACCGCGATGCGCCGGCCGGCGCGGGCGTCCAGCGGCAGCGTGCCGTCGTTGTGCAGCACGACGACCGATTGCCGCGCCACCTCGCGCGCCAGCGCGATGGTGTCGGGCTGCTGCAGCGCGATGCCGGCCTCGTCGGCATACGGCCGCTCGAACAGCCCGAGCCGGAACTTCTCGGTCAGCACGCGGGCGACGATCTCGTCGATCTTCTGCATCGTGATCAGCCCGCGCTGCAACGCCTCGCGCAGCTGCGGCGCGCAGTCATCGCCCGGCAGCTCGATGTCGAGCCCGGCATTGAAGGCCTGCGCCGCAGCCTCGGCGCGGTCCGCCGCCACGCCATGGTGCTGGTACAGCAGGCTGATGCCGACGTAGTCGGCGACGACCAGCCCGTCGAAGCCCCACTGGTCGCGCAGCACCTCGGTCAGCAGGTGCCGGGATGCATGCGACGGCTCGCCGTCGATGTCGTGGTACGCCGGCATCACCGAGCCGGCGTTCGCCTGCTTCACCGCCATCTCGAACGGCAGCAGGAACACATCGTTCAGCTCGCGCCAGCCGAGGCTCACCGGCGCGTGGTTGCGCGCGCCTTCGCTGGCCGAATGGCCGGCGTAGTGCTTCAGCGTCGCGAGCAGGTCGCGGCGCGGCCCCTGCAGCCCGCGCACGTAGCGCGTGGCCAGCACGCCGACGAGGTAAGGGTCTTCGCCGAAGGTCTCTTCGGTGCGGCCCCAGCGCACGTCGCGCGAGACGTCGAGCACCGGCGCGAGGCCCTGGTGGCAGCCGACGCTGCGTGCTTCGCGGCCGATCGCCTGCGCGGCGCGCTCGATCAGCGCGGGGTTCCAGGTCGCGCCGTACGACAGCGCCGACGGGAACAGCGTCGCGCCGCGGCCCATCAGGCCGACCAGGCATTCCTCGTGCGACATCGCCGGGATGCCAAGCCGGGTCTCCTCGACGAGGAACTTCTGCAGCCGGTTCAGCGCGCGCACGCCGACGTGCGGATCGACGCTGTGGCTACCGAGCGGTCGCGAGATCTGGCCGAGGCCATGGCGCAGGCCATGCTGCACGGCCTCGGCGTCGCTGCCGCCGGTGAAGCTGTCCTTGCGCGGCCGGTGCTGGCCGTCTTCCGACAGCAGCAGCCAGAAGGCGTGCAGCTGCGCGATCTTCTCGTCGAGCGTCATGCGCGCGAGCAGGTCGGCCACACGCTCGGGAACCGGGCGGGTCGGGTCTTGGTAGGGATGGGTCATGGGCTTTGTCTCGGATCTGTTCTGGGAAGCGCAAGCAAGCCGATCGACGGAGGACGGGGACGACTGTCGATCAACCGTCCAACTGCACCAGCTTCATCCGGCCGGACGCCCCGCTCCTGATCTGCACCTGCGATTTGCGCAAGCCGAAATGTTCGGCGATCAGCGCGATCAATTCCTGATTGGCCTTGCCATCTATCGGCGGCGATTTGAGGTGCGCGAGCCAGCTGCCGTCCGGTTGGGCCTCGAGCTGGCGGATGCGGGCGTTCGGCTTGACCTTGACCTGCAGCGTCGTCATCGGGCCGGTGTTGCGGGGGCCGGCGCGGGCGCGGGCTTCGCGACCGCCACCAGCGTGACCTCGTAGGCCTTGCCGTCCGGCCGCTTCAGCGCCAGGCGCAGACTCTGGCCGACCGTCTTGTGCATCACCGGCTCGAGCTCGCGGGCCTTGCGCCCGGCGATCGTCAGGCCGTCGGCGGCAATCACCTGGTCGCCGACCGCGACGCCTTTCTGCGCCGCAGGCGACGCCGGCGCGACGCGCGAAATCGTCACGCTCTGCAGCTTCGGGTTCCACGGCATGCCGCCGTCGGTCTTCACCGAGATGCCGATGCCGTAGTAGCCGGCCGGCGGCGCATCGGCCGCAGCCGCGGGCAAGGCCTGCAGGCACGGCACAGCCACGGTTGCCGCCAGCAGCAGGCGTCGCTTCATGCGGAACCGCGGGTGGCCGATTCGTTGATCCGATCGATCCATCTCAGGTCTTCTTCGCGTACCGCTCCAGCAGGCGCGGCCAGGAGTTCGCCATCTCGTCGACCAGCTTGCCGAACGCGCTGCGTTCGGAGTTGCGGCGCTGTTCGTCGGCGGCATCGCGGGTGCCCCACGAGGTGGCCAGTGTCTCGGCCTGGCTGCTGGCCTCGTAGGCGCTGTAGATGTAGCCGGTGCGGGTGTCGATCAGCAAGGCCGATGCGGTGGTCGTCGCGGTGATCTTGCGCGTGGGCGAGAGCCCGAGCGTGATGACCGACAGCGGCTTGGCCTTGTCGACATCGAAGAACGCGGTGTCGAAGGTGTAGACCAGCACCAGGTCCGCCTGCAGGCGCGAGGCGGCCAGGCGGATGTCGCGGTCGGAATCGATGCGGGTCGGCAGCAACAGGCGGTTGAGCCCGACCAGGCCGGCGACCTGCGGCAGGTGCGAGACGCGGTCGAACTGCGCATCGTCCTCGACCTCGCGCGTGAGGATCGCCGCGTAGCGCCCTTCGCCGACGACGCCGCCGCTGCGCTGCAGGTGGTAGTTGGCATAGCCGCCGGCCTGCAGGCGCACCGCGGCGATGCTGGCGGGGAAGGGCGCGGTCGCCTTGGCGGCGAAGCCCTCCTGGATGTCGGCCGGCGCCAGGGCCTGCAGGTCGGCCTTGGCGCCGGGTGCGATGTAGCTGGCGCAGCCGGTGAACAGTGCAGCGAGCAGCGTGACGAAGAGCAGTCGAACGCGAGAGGTCATGGTCAGGATCCGAGAAGGGGGCGCAGCGCCACGCGCACGCCGTCCGCAGTTTCGTCAGGGTTGTCAAACAGGCCGGGCCGCAACACGAAGCGGCCTTCGCGAACGTCGGCAGCATAGGGCAGCGAGGTGCCGCCGAAGCTCTTGAGCAGCAAGTCTCCACCGGCGGACAGCACCAGCAGCTGCACCGACAGTGCGGTGGTGGTGCCGTCGAAGCGGCTCTCGCTGCCGTAGGCGCGCAGCGTGGGTTGCGTGCGGCGCTGGCCGTCCCATTGGGCGTTGCCGCCCGACAGCTCGGCGTGACGGACGACGAGGCGGTGATCGATGACGATCGCAGCGTGCGTTTCGCGCGCCACGTGGCGTGCCATCTGCGACAGCGCCGTGCCGTAGGCACCGGTGCGCAGCGCGCCGCTCGCCGGGTCGTACAGGCCACCGACGGCACGCACCTCGTTCGCCCACATCGCCTCGAAGCGCGCCGCGTCCACCGACACGACCTGCAGGCCGGCGGCGCGCAGCTGGGCCTCCAGTTGCTGCAGCACCAAATGGTCGCCGGCCGCGACGTCGGTGGGCGGCACCTTGACCGGCAGCAGCGCGACCTGGGTTCCAGATGTCAACGGACGCAGTGTCGCGGCCTGGTATTCGCCCGCGCCGCGCTCGACGGGGGCACCGGCGCATCCAGCGATGGCGATCGACGCGGCGAGCAGCCCGGCTCGCCAGGCGGGGTGGAGGCGCGCCACCTCAGCTCGCGGCGCGCGGCGTGACTGGGATCTCGCACGATGCGCCGGCGCCCAGGCCCTTCAGGAATGCACGCCGCACGGTGCCGGCGGCAATGGCGGCGGCCACATCGCGCGAATAGCGCTCGGCCCCGCTGAGCTTGCGGATCCAGCCGCGGAACGGCACCACGCCTTCGGCGGCGCTGCGCAGGTTGCCGACCGCCATGCCGCTGGCGGTGCCGGCACCGCGCTCGATCAGGCTCGGGTTGGTGGCCGACGGCGGCGTGTCGAGGTCGGGGCCGAGCACCGCGTCGAGCGATTGCACCTCGGCGACCAGCGCCGTGCAGCCGGCCGGCGACGGCACCGCGTACGGCGCCTTCTGGGCGGCCTGCAGCGGCACCGGGATGTCGGTGCGGATCAGGTTCAGGTCGTTCAGCGGCGTGACCATCGCCTCGCCGGCCTGCGTGACCGTCTGGCGGGGAACGTTGGAGGCGCAGGCGGTGAGGGCGAGCGCGAGGCAGGTCAAGGCGAGTTTGGTCATGGGGTGGCAGTCTAGTGGGGAACGGCACGATCCAAAGCAAGCGCTACAAAGCCGGCATCCTCCAGATGATGGATGCCGTTGACGGTGGTTGACGATTCCCCTCTTGGCGGGCTCGCAGGCGAGGCACAGAATTCGCCGCATTGCAGCGTCGGCGACGCTCCATGGCAGTTCCGAAGTAGCAGTGCATCGCCCGCCCGCTGTGAATCTGGAATTCAGGGACATGAACAAACCTCGCCCCGTACTCGCCTCTCCGAAGCACGCTCGCTCGGCAGAACTGTTCGAAGGCACAGCCACCTCGGACCTGTTGGCGTCGACTCACACCCGCGAACTCGTCATCGCCCTGTGCGGCCCCATCGGCTCACCTGTCCATGAAGTCGCCGCAAAACTGCAGGACATGCTCAAGACGGCATTCGGTTACGCGTCCTGCAAGGTCATCAAGCTGAGCAGCTTCATCGAGGACCACGCGAAGAAAGCCAGCAGGTCCATCGATCAAAGACCAGACCGTCGCAGGCACGCCCTGATCAGCCTCGGCGACGAGATGCGGCAAAGGTACGGGCATGGCGTGTTGGCAGAACTCGCCGTCCATGAAATCCGGATCGACAGGGAGTTGGAGGGAAAAGATCCCACGAGCGGCCAGTACGTGCCCCGTCGGGTGTGCCACATCATCGACTCGATCAAGAACCAGGAAGAGCTGGAGTTGCTGCGCACCGTGTACCGCGAGGCGCTGTATGTCGTTGGTGTCTTCGCACCGCTATGGCAGCGCGAGGAAGCATTGCGCTCGCATGGACTCGACGGCCCTGCTGTTGCCGCATTGATGGATCGCGATTCAGGTGAAGAGCTGGCGGGTGGGCAAACCGTTGCCGAGACCTTTCCCCAATGCGACTTCTTCTTGCGAATGGACTCGCAGACCGAGACTCAGTTGCGTGCGCGAGTTGAGCGATTCCTGAACCTCATCCTCGGCACGCAAGTCATCACGCCGACGCGATCGGAAGCCGCCATGTACGCCGCCGCTTCCGCAGCAGGAAACTCCGCCTGCCTGTCGAGGCAAGTGGGCGCTGCGGTCACCGACGCCACAGGCGAGGTTCTGGCCGTCGGCTGGAATGATGTGCCGAAGGCATTCGGCGACCTCTACGTGACCGATCTCGCCGCCGACCCGAACGGCGACCAGGACAAGCGTTGCTGGAATCACGGCGGCAAGTGCTACAACGACGAGGAAAAATCACTGCTGGCAGAGCATGTCATCGCATCGCTCGATGGGTTGATCCCTGCGGAAAAGCGTGATCAGGCCGTCACCGCAGTACTGACGAACAAGAAGCTGCGGGGGTTGATCGAGTTTTCCAGATCGATCCACGCGGAGATGCATGCCATCCTGACGGCGCTGCGACAGAAGGGCGACCGGGTGCGGGATGGCCGCATCTACATCACGACCTATCCCTGCCATTCATGTGCTCGCCACATCATCGCGGCTGGAATCCGGGAGATCTACTACATCGAGCCCTACCAGAAGAGCTTGGCCATCAAGCTGCATGGCGATGCGTTGAGTGAACATGAACAGGACGCATCGAAGGTTCGCTTGATCCCCTATGACGGCGTGGCGCCCAGCCGCTATCTGAGCCTGTTCCGCATGCGGCCGGATTCGCGCAAGAAGAATGGCAAGGTGATCCGCGTCAGGCCCGATGTCGCTACGCCGAAGCTCGAGAAGAGCCTGGAGGCGTTGCCCGCGCTGGAAGCGCTGGTCGTAGAATCTCTCGTCCAGCGCAGGCTGGTTTCTCAAGCCCCTTCCCCAGCAGGAGCAGCACATGAAGACACCTGAGCAGCTCCCCCTCAATTTCTCTGCATCCCCGTTCGATCGCGCGAATTCGAACGAACCCGCATCGGCCGATGTCGTCAATCTCGGTGCGGTGCGCGCTGCAAGGCACGATCAGCGCATGAGCGCCGTCTACGACGCTATTCGAGAGTCCATCCGGCACATCGACGTGCGTCGCGCGTCCACCGGTCGCGACTTCGAGGATTCGTCGTACGGCTGACCGCCGAGGCGTCAGCCCGCGTGCCACAGCACCGCACGCCCCGCCCGCGACCAGCCCTCGAACAGCGTCCCGTACGCCTCCTCGATCCGGTTGCGCTTGACCTTGAAGGTCGGCGTGATGAAGCCGTTGTCGACGGTCCACGGCTCGCTCACCGTGACCAGGCAGTCGAGCTGCTCGTGCGGGTCCAGCCCTTCGTTGACGTGGCGCAAGTGGGCCTCGAACGAGACCTCCAGCTCCTGCCGCGACAGCGGGTTGCCCGCCCCCTGCGCCGCCGCCGGCGACAGCATCAGGATGCCCATCGGCTGGCCCAGGTTCGCGCCGATCACGCAGCAGGCCTCGACCGCCGGATGCATCACCAGCTGGTCCTCGATCGGCGCCGGCGACACGTACTTGCCCTTGCTAGTCTTGAACAGGTCCTTCACGCGGCCGGTGATGCGCAGGTTGCCCTGCGCGTCGATCTCGCCCTTGTCGCCGGTGTGCAGCCAGCCGTCGTCGGTCATCGCCTCGCGCGTCAGCCCGGGCGCCTTGTAGTAGCCCATCATCAGCCCGGGGCTGCGCATCTGGATCTCGCCGTTCGCCGGCGCGATGCGGCACTCGACGCCGTCGTACGGCGGCCCGACCGTGCCGGGGCTCGCGCGGCCGGGGTGCGTCGCGTGCGAGACGCCGCAGTTCTCGGTCATGCCGTAGGCATCGAGGATCGCCACACCCAGCCCCTGGTACCAGGTGCGCAGCTCCGGTGGCAGCGGGGCCGCACCGCAGGCGGCGATGCGGCACTGGTCGAGCCCGAGCGCGCGCAGGATCTTGCGCCGCACCAGTGCGCCGACCAGCGGGATCTTCAGCAGCCGCTGCAGCTTTGCCGGCGGCATCTTCGCGTGCACACCCTGCTGGAACTTGACCCACAGCCGCGGCACCGAGAAGAACACCGTCGGCCGCGCGCGCTGCAGGTCCGTCGCGAAGGTCTCCAGGCTCTCGGCGAAGAACAGGTGCATGCCGGTCACCAGCTGCCCGTGCTCCACCAGCGCGCGCTCGGCCACGTGGGCCAGCGGCAGGTAGCTCAGCATGCGGGTGCCGGGGTCGATCGCATCGAGCCGCTTCAGCCCCGCGCGGATGGACCACGCGAACGCACCGAAGCTCTGCATCACGCCCTTCGGCATGCCGGTGGTGCCGGAGGTGTAGATGAGGGTCGCCAGCTCGCCGGCCTCGCGCACCGGCTCGCCGGCCAGCGGTGCGGTGCGGGCGACGAGCTCGTCCCACTGCGGGTAGACGTTCGCCGGCGCGAGCGGCATGCCGATGCACGGCAGCCCGTCGGGGATGCCGGCGCGCATCGCCTCCCAGCCGTCGAGCTTGCCGACGAACAGCAGCTGCGCCTCGCTGTGCAGCAGGATCTGCCGGATCGTCGCCGCCGAGAGCGTCGGGTACAGCGGCACCGAGACGCCGCCGGCCATCCAGATCGCCCAGTCGGCCATCAGCCAGTGCGCGCAGTTCTTCGACAGCAGTGCCACCTTCGCGCCGTCGCGCACGCCGCGCTCGCGCAGGTGGGCGGCGATGCGCCGCACTTCGGCCATCACCTGCGACCAGGTGAACTCGCGCAGCACCCCGCCGCCCTGCGGCTGCGTGAAGCAGACGCGGTCCGGCGCGCTGCGCTCCCAGTGGTACAGGCGCTGCAGTGCCAGGTGTTCCGGCAGGATGGGTTCTGGCATGACGACTCCAGCATCGGCGCGGTGGCGCCGGTCGCCGACGATAGGGGCAGCGCGGCGCCGGCGCCTAGAGGGTCACTACCGATCGCACCCGCATCGCCCGCGGGCGCGGGGGAGCGAAGGGGCGGGGATTAAACTGCGGCGCCCTGTCGGCAGCCCGGCTCCCCCACCCATGGCCCTCTCGTCTTCCGTCTCCGATCGGCCGCAGGCCGCTTCGCGCTGGCCGCTGTCGCCGGCCTTGCTGTTCGCGCTGGCCTTCGGCGTCGGCTGGGCGCTGTTCGGCGCGCTGCTGAACCCCGGACAGCCCGGCGACCACTTCGAGCAGTTCACCTGGTCGCACAGCTTCGAGGGCGGCTACCACAAGCACCCGCCGCTGCCGACCTGGATGCTGGCGGCGGCGATCCGCCTGTTCGGCTTCTGGCCGCTGTGGCCCTACGTGCTGGCCGCGCTGTGCGTCGCCGGCACCGCCGTGTTCACCTTCCTCGTCGCGCGGCGCCTGCTGGGCGAGCGGCTCGCCGGCGTGGCCATCGTACTGTGGGGGCTGCATTTTGCGTTCAGCTGGAAGGGCCAGCTGTTCAACCACAACACGGTGATGATGGTGTTGCTGGCCGCCGCGGCCTGGGTCGCGCTGCGTGCCGCCGCGCCACGCGCCGGCTGGGGATGGTGGATCGCGCTCGGCGTGCTGGCGGGTCTCGCGCTGTTGTCGAAGTACCAGTCGGCGGTCGGGCTGGCCGGGCTGATCCTCGCGCTGGGCCTGAGCGGCATGCTGGCCACCACGCGCGCGCGCATCGGCCTCGCGCTGGCGGTGCTGATCTCGCTCGCGCTGTTCGCGCCGCACATCGCCTGGGTGTTCCACCACCAGTTCTCGACGCTGCGCTACGCATCGACGACCGCGCTGCAGCTCGACGCCGCCGGGCGCGTGCACAAGCTGCTGTCGTTCAGCGCGGTGCACCTGCGCATGCTGTTGCCGGTGCTGGTGGCGATGCTCGCACTGCTGGCCTGGCAGCGTGCGGCGCCGGTGGCCGCCAAGCATGACGATGCGGTGCCGCAGCGCGTGCGCCGCGCGTGGCTGTTCGGGCTGCTCGGCTTCCCGCTCGCGGTGCTGGTGGTGATGTGCCTCGTGTTCGGCGTGCGGCTGCAGGACCACTGGGGCTTCCAGAGCGTGCAGTTCATCAGCCTGTGGCTCGCCTGGCTGCTGCGCGCGCGCATCGGCACGGCCACGCTGCAGCGGCTGTGCGTGCTGGCGCTGGCGATCCACCTGGCGTTGATGGCCGCCTATGCGCGCTCGGTGATCGACCCGTCGACGCTGGCCGGCCGTGGCCGCCCCGACCAGTTCTACCCGGCGCAGCACCTGGCCGACACCGTGCTGACCGCGTGGCGGCAGACGACGACCTGCCCACTGCGCTTCGTGGTCGGGCCGACCTACGAGGGCGGCATGGTGTCGGTGTACGCCGGCGGCAACCCGCCGGTGCTGGAATCGGGCGACCCGCTGAAATCGCCGTGGGTCGACCTCGCCGCGATGCGCGAGGCCGGCTCGGTGCAGCTCTTCCACAGCGCCGATGAAGCGCCGGCCGGCACGCCGCCGCTGCAGACGCTGCCGTTCATGCCCGGTGGATCGGCGACCTCGACCTACGACATCCTGTGGACCATCGTGCCGCCGCTCGACCCGGCCTGTGGCAAGTGAGCCCCTCGGTCGATGAGTACATCGCCCGATCCCCCGGGGGGATGCGGGCCGGCTTGGGGCGGCCCGGCGCTCGGCCCCCCATCAAGTGAACTGCCGCCGGTAGTCGCGCGGCGCGACGCCCACGCGCCGCGAGAACGCGCGCCGCAGCGCATCGGCATTCGCATAGCCCACCGCGTCGGCCAGGCGCTTCAGCGGCAGGTCGCTCGCCTCGAGACGCCGGCGTGCCTCGTCGATGCGCGCCACCTCGACGAACTCGGCCGGCGTCATGCCCGCCTCGTCCTTGAAGACGCGCGCGAAGTTGCGCTCGCTCATGCCGGCACGCGCCGCCAGCGCCGGCACCGACAGGTCGCCGCGCAGGTTCGCGAGCACGTGGTCCTGCAACGCACGGATCCCCGACTTCTCGGCGGTCTGGGCCGCCAGGTGCGCACTGAACTGGCTCTGGCCACCGGGCCGCTTCAGGAACATCACCAGTTCGCGCGCGACGCGCAACGCCAGTTCGCGCCCGTGGTCTTCCTCGACCATCGCGAGCGCCAGGTCCATGCCGGCCGTCACGCCGGCCGAGGTGTACAGCGGGCCGTCCTTCACGTAGATCGCGTCGGGCTCGACCCTGGCGCCGGGGTTCTCGGCGGCGAGGCGGTCGACGGAGTTCCAGTGCGTCGCGACGCGCCGGCCCTGCAGCAGGCCGGCGGCCGCGAGCACGAAGGCGCCGCTGCACACCGAGCCGATGCGCCGCACGACCTTCGCCTGCCGCTGCAGCCAGCGCTGCACGTCGTCGCGCCCGGTGATCGACGCCACGTCCGGGCCGCCGGCCACCAGCAAGGTGTCGAGGCGGCCGCGGTGGCTGGCGACCGTCGCGTCGACCTGCAGGCGCGGGCCGCTGCCGGAACGCAGCGCGCCGGCTTCGGTGCCGATCACCTGCACCTGGTAGGCCCGCAGGTCGCCGAGCTGGCGCGCCGCCTCGACGAAGACGTCGGCCGGGCCGGCGACGTCCAGCAGCTGGACGCCGGGAAAGACAAGGATTCCGATGCGCATGGCGGAGGCTCTCGCATGTTTGGCTGGATTCGGCTGGCATCGCCGGCACGCCCGGCCGCAGTGTGGCCGAAACTTCTGGGTCCGGCAATTCCAGCCATCGGAGCCCACATGACCAGCTCGTCGACGACCCTTCATCCGCCCGCCATCCCGCTTCGCAGCGCGCCCAGCGTGCGCCACCTGCCGGTCAACCTGTTCGCCTCGGTGATGGGCTTGTCGGGCCTCGCGCTCGCGTGGCGCCAGGCGGCCGGCCAGTTTGGTGCGCCACCGCTCGTCGGCGAAGCGATCGGTGCCTTCGCGCTGGCCGTGTTCGGCGTACTGGCGGCCGCGTACCTGGCGAAGCTCGCGCTGCATCCGGACGCGGTGGTCGCCGAGTTCCGCCACCCGGTGGCCGGCAACTTCTTCGGCACCATCGTGATCGCGGTGCTGCTGCTGTCGGCGGTGCTGCAGCCGTACTGCAGCACCCTGGCGATCGCGGTGTGGTCACTGGGCACCGTGGCCACCTTCGCGCTGAGCGGCGTGGTGGTGTCGCGCCTGCTGCGCGGCGGCATCGATGCGAAGTTCGCGGTGCCCGCCTGGGTGATCCCCGGCGTCGCGACGCTGGACATCGCGGTCACCGGCGCGCAGATGCCGATGCCGTGGGCGGCCGAGGTCAACTGGGCCGCGATGGCCCTCGGCACGGTGCTCGCGCTGGTGTTGCTGGTGATGGTGCTGTCGCGGCTGGTCCACCACGATCCGCTGGCGAGCGCGATGGTGCCGTCGCTGATGGTGCTGATCGGGCCGTTCGCGGTCGGCTTCCTCGCGTACACCGCGATGAGCGGCGCGGTCGACCGCTTCGCGTCGATGCTCTTCTACTTCGCGCTGTTCATCTTCGTCGTGCTGGCGCCGAAGGTGTTCCGCCGCGACGTGCCGTTCGCGCCGGCGTGGTGGGCCATCGGCTTCCCGCTGGCGGCGCTGAGCAACGCGGCGCTGCACTATGCCGCGGTGCATGCCGCATGGCCGCTGCAGGCGATCGCGATCGCGCTGCTCGCGTTCCTGACGGTCGTGCTGGCCGTGCTGACGGTGCGCACCGTGCGCATCGCGATCGACGGCAGGCTGCTCGCCGGCTGAGGAACGGGCAACTTCCGACTGTGAACAAGTGTCAACCAGGCGCCACATCAATGCGATGACCAACCGGCACGTCTTGTTGCCTTCACGGCTTTCACGTGTAATCCGCCGGCCGCGACATCGATGCAGCCAGCAGTAGAAGCTGCGATGACGCGCTGAAAGCCGCCCGGCCGTTGCATAGGGGCGGTTCCCACGGAACGGTCAGGGAGGACGTGAATGAGTTCACAGATGTGGCGCCTGCTGGCGTTGCTGGCGTGTGCGTGCCTGATGCCGGCGTTGGCGATGGCGCAATGTGGGACGACGCCGTGCAACCCGGCGTCGAAGCACCCTCTGGATTGGTTCATCCAATCCGACGGCATGGGTAGCGGCAACACGCTGACCAACGTGACGGATGTGGCGGGCGCATTGGTGGGGGCATGCCCGCTGTATGCGCGGGCGCACTCCAACGTGGCTACTACGGCGCGCTTCGATGTGTGCATACCAAAGCTGCCGATTCCCGCTGACACGGCAGGCGGGACCTCGGCCTCCTTCAGCATCACCGGCACCATCACGGTGGTGCAGAACTCGAACGGCCWGGTGGTGGACGGCGGCAGCGGCGAGTGGGGTCTGGGCCAAGGCGGTTGCACCGACAGCCTGAACCAGAACCTGCCCACCGTCGGCACAGACGGCCAGTGCTACTGCCCTCCGGAGTTCATCTGGTCCAAGGCGAAGCATGCCTGCCGACCACCGATCGATCGCTACCTCGGGGGTGGACCCCCGAATGCGTGCCCCGCAGGCCAGCCGATCTACCCGCTGACGGGCGCCAAGATTCTGAATGAGCCGTTGCTGGGCGGGCCGTTGAGCCTGACGGCGCACTACGACACGCGCCGGCAACTCCCGGTCGATGACCCGAACTTGATGTTCGACATGAGCGAGGCGGCCTCGTTCGGCCCGCTGTGGGGCAGCAGCCTGCACAAGCGCGTGCAGCGCCAGACGGACGCCAACGGGTTGACGCAGGCGGTGCAGGCGTCGCGTGGGAATGGCGACTGGATCAGTTTCATGAGAGACGGCGCTGGGAACTACGCGGCCGCTGCTGCGGAGGTGCGAGACCGGCTGTTCCCGTCGGGTGCGGGCTGGCTGTGCATCGATGCGGCCGCGAACGCGCAGGAGCTCTACGACAGCCACGGCAACCTGCAGACGGTCACGCGGGCCGATGGCTCTCGGCTGGCGTACGAGTACAGCAGCGCGGACACGCCGGCGGTGATCGCGCCGAGGGCGGAGCTGATCCTCAAGGTGTCGGACGCGCAAGGCCATGCGATCCAGTTCCAGTACGACGCTTCTTCACGCATCAAGCAGGTGGTGGATGTGGCGGGGCAGAGCTGGACGTTCTCCTACGACAACCAAGGGCAGCTGGCGCAGATCAACGGACCGATCGGCACGCGTCAGTACCTGCACGAGCGCGGCGACCTGCCGTGGGCGATCACGGGGATCATCGACGAGAACGGCCACCGGCTGGCCACCTATGCCTACGATGACCGCGGGCGGGCCAACGACACGCAATGGGCTGGTGGCGCGTATCACCACCACATTGCCTACACGACGCCGCCGCAGTGGATGGTGACGGAAACCTATGACAGCGCGCTGGGCACGGTGCGGCGAGACCACCAGTGGACGCCGCCGGAGGGCACGGTGATCACGCAGCCGAACGGCAGCACGGTGGAAGTGGGCGCAGGGCTGGTCAACGGCCGGCCGGGCGAGCTGACGCGAAGCCAGCCGGCCGGTGCGGGCTGCATGGCCAGCACCAGCAGCGTGGGCCATGACGCGAACGGGAACATCGCGCGGCGGGATGATTTCAACGGCACGCGCAGTTGCTACCTGAACGACCTGACGCGCAATCTGCAGGTGGCATCGGTCTCGGGCGTGAGCCAGGGCCAGGCCTGCGCGGCGGTGACGCCAGCGAACGCGGCGCTGCCGAGTGGAGCGCGCAAGACCAGCACGCAGTGGCACCCGGACTGGAGCCTGCCGATCAAGGTGGCCGAACCCAACCAGATCACGACGAGCGTCTACAACGGCCAGCCGGATCCGCTCAATGGCAACGCCATCGCGGGTTGCGCGCAGACAGCGGCCACGTTGCTGGACGGCAAGCCGATCGCGGTGCTGTGCAAGCAGGCGGTGCAGGCGACGACCGATGCGGATGGGCACCTCGGGTTCGGTGCGACTCTGCAAGCCGGTGTAGCGATCCGCGTCTCCACCTGGACGTACAACGAGTCCGGCCAAGTGTTGACGACCAAGACCACGCGCGGCGGCGTCACCTTGACGACGAGCTCGTCCTACTTCGCCGACACGGACGACAACCACACCAAGGGCGACGTGGCAACGACGACCGATGCCGCCGGCAAGGTGACCACGTACGACAAGTACACCCGGGCAGGCCAACTGCTGCAGAGCACTGACCCGGACGGCGTGGTCACCGTGAACACCTACGACCTGCGCCAGCGCCTGCTGACCACGACGGTGGGCGGTGAGACGACCACGTATGGCTATGACCCGGTCGGCCAGCTGATCCTGGTGACGCAGCACGACGGCAGCTGGATCGCCTACGAGTACGACGACGCCCACCGACAGAAGGCGGTGTCGGACGACAGCGGCAACCGCA
>NZ_JBFULV010000019.1:0-84678 GCF_054049715.1 Rhizobacter sp. P5_C2
GCGCCTCGCTGAGCCGCACCGCCGCGCCGGCGCGGTCGGCGTTGAACTGCGGGCTGTTCGGCTCCTGCTGCGCCAGGCGCTCCAGCATCGCGATCGCGCGGCGGTGCAGCTCCAGCGCCTTGACCGGCTGCTTCAGCCGCACCAGCGCGCGGCCCATGCCGTGGTACTGGATCGCGAGCGTGCGCGTCAGCTTGGTGTCGTTCGGGTTGGCATCGGCCATGCGCTGCAGCAGGGTCGCGCCCTTGCCGTACTCCTGCAGCGCGAGCTGCGCGCTCTGCGGCAGCAGGTCGTGGCCGAGCAGCGTCATGCCGCGCAGCCCGTAGGTGGTGGCCAGCGTGTTGGCGGCGACCGCGTCCGCGGGCTCGCGCGCGAGCAGCGCCTCGAGCTGCTGCGTGGCGGTGCCGGTCGATGCGAGAAAGGCCTCGTGCTGGCCGGTGCGCTGCTGCGTGCGGCCGAGCTCGGTGTACAGCATGGCACGCAGCCGGGCCACCCGCAGGTTGTCGGGCTCGGCGGCGAGCAGCTCGTCGGTGATCGAGATGCCCTGGCGCAGCGATGCCGCCCCGTCGTCGTTGCGGCCGACCGAGGTCAGCAGCGCCCCGCGGCTGCCGTACAGCAGCGCGAGCTCGCGCTGCGCGGCGGGGAAGTTCGGGTCGCGCCGCCGCGCCGCCTGGCCCAGCGGCTCGGCCAGCGCGATGCCGCGCTCGTAGCTGGCCAGTGCGGCCACCGGGTCGCCCAGGCTGGCCTCGGCATTGCGGCCCTGCAGGTCGGCGATCTGCCGGTAGCCGCCGGCCAGCTCCAGCTGCAGCGCGGCATCGCCCTGCAACTCGGCGCTGAGCTGCTGCAGGTAGTTCAGCGCCGTTTGCACGACCAGCTGGCGCGCCTGGGTCGAGCCCGGCAGGTTGCGGATCGCGTTGTTGACGTCGAGGATCAGCGTGTTGGTGAGCTTGCGAACGCTCGCGAAGTGGCGCTCGGCGCGCTCGCGCTGCACGTTGGCCTGCCAGGCTTCGTACGCGGCGATGCCGATGCCGGCCGTCAGCGCGAGGTTGGCAACCAGCGCCGCGCCGACCATCGCGCGGTGGCGCAGCACGAAGCGGCCGGCACGGTAGCTCCAGGCGCCGCGGCGCGCATGCACCGGCAGGCCTTCGAGGTGGCGGAACACGTCGTCGGCCAGCGCCTCGGCCGATGCATAGCGGTGCGTCGGCTCCTTGCGCAGCGCCATCAGCACCATCGCGTCGAGGTCGCCGCGCAGCTGGCGGCGCAGCCGGCCGCCGTGCGGCACCGCATGGCTCGGGCGCGGCGGCTCGGTCTCGCAGATCGCGCGCGTCAGCGCGTAGCTGTCGGTGGCCTCGCCATAGGGGCTGGCGCGCGCCAGCAGCCGGTACAGCACGACGCCGAGTGCGTAGATGTCGCTGGCCGGTGTCAGCGTCTCGCCGCGCACCTGTTCGGGGCTGGCGTAGTCGGGCGTCAGCACGCGCTGCAGCGTGAGGGTCGCCTCGCTGCCGTCCACCGCCAGCCGCTTCGCGATGCCGAAGTCGACCAGCTTCACGACGCCCTGCGGCGTGACGAGGATGTTGGCCGGCTTCAGGTCGCGGTGGATCACGCCCTGCCGGTGCGCATAGTCGACCACCCGGCAGACGTTGCGGAACAGCTGCAGCCGCTGCGGCAGCGCGAGCGCGTTCTGCTCGCAGTAGAAATCCAGCGCGATGCCGTCGACCAGCTCCATCACGAAATAGGGCTCGCCGTCGGGCGTGAGGCCGGCGTCGAGCAGCTTCGCGAGGTTCGGGTGGTCGAGCGACGCGAGGATGCGGCGCTCGGCATTGAAGCGCGTCAGCAGCATCTGCGGGTCGCCGTCTTCGCGCATCAATTTGACCGCGACGCGCTGCTCGAACTGGCCGTCGTCGCGCTCGCCGCGGTAGACCTCGCCCATGCCGCCGCGGGCGATCAGCGAGACCAGCCGGTAGGGGCCGAGGCGGCGGCCGATCCACTGGCGCGCCGCGTGCGCGTCGATCGCCTGCAGCAGCTGCGCGGCCGGCTGCTGGTCGAGCGCCGTGTCTTCCGGCTCGGCGGCGGCGAGCAGCGATTCGAGCTCGGCCTGCAGGTCCGGCTCGCCGGCGCAGTTGTGCTGCACGAACCCGGCCCGTTGCGCGAGGGGCAGCGCCAGCGCATCGGCCACCAGCGTCTTCAGGCGTTGCCAGCGCTGGGCGTCCATCGACACGCTCATGGCGATCCCTTCAGCGCCGCGCGAGGCGCTGCGCGGCTTGGGTCAGCTGCACCCGGTTGCGCGCCGCGAAGCGGCGGCGCAGCTGGCGCATGTGGTAGTCGACCGCGTGCGAGGACAGCTGCAGTTCGCGTGCGATCTGCTTGTCGCTCGCACCGTGCGCGAGCTGCAGCAGGATGTCGCGCTGCACCGGGTTCAGCACCTCGTCGCCCGGTTCGGTGGGGCCGGACGACGGCCAGCGCGTGTGCTGCAGGTAGAACTCCTGCAGGCACAGGCTCAGCGTCAGCAGTTGGCCGAGCACCGCGTCGCCGATCCACGCGCTGCCCGGCGTGCGCGACAGCAGGCTCAGCAGCCAGCGCTCGTCGGCACGGCGGCCCGGCAACGCGAGCAGTGCACCGCTCTGCATGCCGGTGGCGCGCAGGTCGGCGACGAAGCGGGCGAAGTGGGTGCCTGCGCCGGGCGCCGCACTGCCTTCGTCCCACTGGTCCAGCGACCAGATGCAGGGCAGCGACGACTGCAGCGCCTCGCGCCAGCGCGGGTCGACCTCGTGGTGCTGCTGCGCGAAGTAGTGCTGCAGCCACTCGGCATCGATCAGGCTGGTGCAGAACGCGCTCGGTCGCCAGCCGGCTTCTTCGCGCACCAGCGTGCCGCAGGCCAGCCACTCGAAGCCGAGCGCCTGCAGCAGCGCGCGCACCGTGCGGTGGCGCTCGCACGGGCTCTCGGCGGCCAGCAGCGCGGTCAGCAGCGCGGGCCGGCGCACGCTGCCGCGCGGGTGCGGCTCGATGCGCGGCGGCTCGGTGTGCAACAGCACCGGCGGCGGCGGGCGCAGCAGCGGCGACCCGTGCTCGGCAGCCTGCAGGTGGCCGAAATTGCTGTCGATGTCGGCATGGAATGCGGCGTTCATCGCAACTCTCCCGAAGTTCTCGTTCCCGCTAGGGCGCAAGCTCGGGCCGTGGCGGCTCATGCAATGTGTGTCGAAGCGTATCCGCGCATGGGTTCAGCGCACGGCCAGCTCGCGCAGCAGCCAGGCGCGCGCGCTGGCCCATTCGCGCTTCACGGTGGCGGGCGAGATCTCGAGCGTGGCCGCGGTCTCGTCGACGCTCAGCCCGCCGAAGAAGCGCAGCTCGACGACGCGGCTCTGCTGGGCATCGAGCTGCTGCAGCCGCGTGAGCGCCTGGTCGAGCGCCAGCACGTCGAGCACCGGCGTGTCGCGCGGCGCGAGTTGCGCGATGGCGGCTTCCGACAGCTCGTCCAGCGGCACGTGGAGCTGGCCGCCGCCGCGCTTGTCGGCGCCGCGCGCACGCGCATGGTCGACCAGGATGTGACGCATCACTTTCGATGCGAGCGCGAAGAACTGCGAGCGCGAGGCCCATTGCACCGGGCGGTCGTCTGTCAGACGGAGATAGGCCTCGTGCACCAGGCCGGTGTTCTGCAGCGTGTGGTGCGCGCGCTCATGGCGCAGGTGACGGCCGGCGAGGCGGCGCAGTTCGTCGTACACCAGCGGCAGCACCCGGTGCAGCGCGTGCGCATCCCCGTCGGTCCAGCGCCGCAGCAACTGCGTCACCTCGCCGCCCAACACCGCATCGTTCGAGGGTCGATCGACCACGCGCATCCTCCGACATCCGTTGCCGAAACCGAAGAGGGCCGAGCTTACGACACGGGCTGCGATGCGAACGCATCAGTTTGTGTGCGGGCCGCGCGTTGCTTCGCGTGGCGCGACACCGCTTCGCCCCGCCGGGGTCAGGGCGTCGCTTGCGCGCCGATCAGCCGGCCGGTGCGCGCCTGGAATGCGCAGCGGTAGGTGAACGGGATCGAGTTCATGCCGGGCGCGCGTTCGACGGCGCCCTGGCCGTCGAGCCAGGTGTCGTCGTTCGGGGCGGGTTGCAGCCGGCGCGTCTCGGCATCGAAGGCGATGCGGCCGACGCGCGGGTACTTGTCTTTCAGCGTCGCGGCGATCGCGGTCTCGCAGGCGTCGGGCGAGACCTTGCTCAGGTCGGGCTCCCAGGCCTTTTCGGCGGCCGGGCGGGTGCTGCCGGTTTCGCGGAACACGACGCCCGAGGTGTCGTTCGATTCGGCGTTGTAGGCGCAGCGGTAGGTGAAGCTGTGCACGCCGGTCGCGGTGGTCTTGTAGCGGCCGGCGCCCTTGACGGTGGTCTCGTCGCCGGTGGCAGGCAGCAGCGAGCGCTGGGCGGCGACGAACTCGATGTCGCGCGCTTCCTTGCCGCGCATCTCGCGGATGGTGTCGGCGACCGCGGTCTCGCAGCGTTCGGCGGGTTTCGCATCGGCCGTCGGCGCGGGGGCCGGCGCGGCCAATGCCACGCGGGCCGTGGACAGCAGGATCAGAAAGGGCAGGGACCGGATCAGGCGCATGGGGAGACAACGTGGGAGCTGGAAGCAGCGGCAAGGGTACACGCTGCGCCGCGCGAGGGGAACCGCTGTTGCACGTTCAGGCGCCGGGTTCGGCGGGGTCGGCGGCGGCCGATCGGCGCGCATGGTGGCGCTGCACCTTGGCGCGGTTGCCGCAGTCGCCCATCGAGCACCAGCGGCGCGGTGCGCCGCGGCTGTCGTCGAGGAACAGCCAGCCGCACAGCGGCCCGGCGCACAGCCGCATGCGGGCAGCGCGCGGCGAGCAGAACAGCGACAGCCCTTCGCGCGCCAGCAGCGTGCGCAACGAGGCCGCGCTGTCGTCGGCCGTGCCGCGCCAGCGCAGGCCGGCCTGCGTGTGGCTGACGCGGGGGCCGTCGCCGGCGGCCAGGTCGTTCAGCAGCGCGAGCGCGGCCGCCGGCGGCTTCGTGCCCCGCGTGATCGCGAGGCCGACGCGGAACACCGCATCGCGCGTGGCGACCACCGGCGCGAGGTCGTCGGCCGAGCCCTTCAACGCCGCGGCGCCGCGCGCATCGACCAGGTCCTGCTCGAGGCACCACTGCGCGAAGCGGGCCCAGCTGCTCAGGCGCTCGGACGGCGCATCGGCCAGGTGATCGCCGGCGGTGTTCGCGAACTCCAGCGCAAGCGCGCCGCCGACACCGGCCGAGATGCCGGGCATCAGGTTGCCGCCGGCCAGTAGCGCCGCTCGGTGTCGGCGAAGCGCGGGTGGGCGTCGACGCGCGACAGCAGCGCGGCGAAGGCCGGCCGCGCCGCCGCCAGGTGCGGGCGCGTGCCGAAGCACTTGGACAGCGCGGCCGCCATCAGGTCGAGCGCGCCCGGCGCGTCGCCGGCCAGGAAGCCCGCGGGGGGCGCCGCGTAGCTGTCGGCGAACACCTCCCACAGGCCGTGCAGGTGGCGGCGGGTCTGCGCGCGGATGCGCTTGGCCTCGTCGTCGCTGCAGGCCTCGCAGAAGCGCTCGGGGAAGTCGATCACCGTGATGGCGGGGTAGACGTTGGCGGCCAGATAGACGAGCCCGCGCAGGTGGCTGGCACGGGCGGCCGTGTCGGGGGGCAGCAGTTGCGCCTCGGGGTGCGTGAGGCCGAGGTGGATCAGGATCGCGGCGGTCTCGGTCAGCAGCTCGCCGCCGGCGCCCTGCAGCGTGGGGATCTGCACCAGCGGGTTGACGGCCTTCAGCCGGTCGCGGCCCGGCGACTCGGTCCAGGGCGCGGCTTCGACGGTCTCGAAGGGCACGCCGCACAGGCGCAGCGCGGCATCGACGGCGGCGCAGCCGACCGAGCCGGGGGTCGCGAAGAGGGTGTACATGGCGAGGTCCTCGGGTTGCGGATCGGCGCCATTCTGCCTAACCGGTTAGGCAAGTCAATCACCCTGGTCGCGAGTGGACTGCGCCGGGCACCGGCACTTGGGTTCAAATCGCCGGCATGAGCAAGGCGTTCACCAAAGAGACCGATTCCGACGGCGACGACGATGACGACGTCGGCCTGCCGGCGTTGCCGCAGGGCACGCGCAACTACATGACGCCGGCGGGCTACCAGGCGCTGCGCCACGAGCTGCTGACGCTGCTGGACGACGAGCGGCCGAAGGTCGTCGAGGTGGTGTCGTGGGCCGCGAAGAACGGCGACCGCTCCGAGAACGGCGACTACCTGTACGGCAAGAAGCGGCTGCGCGAGATCGACCGGCGCATCCGCTTCCTGACCAAGCGGCTCGACATTGCCGAGGTCGCCGATCCGTCACTGCACCACGGCAACGACCAGGTGTTCTTCGGCGCGACCGTGACCTATGCGAACGAGCGCGGCGAGGAGCGCACGGTCACGATCAAGGGCGTCGACGAATCCGACAGCAGCCAGGGCGAGATCAGCTGGATCGCACCGATCGCGCGGGCGCTGCTGAAGGCGCGCGTCGGCGACGAGGTGCAGTTGATGACGCCAGGCGGCCTCGAGCGGATCGAAGTGATCGACGTGCAGTACCCGAAGGGCAGCGCCGGTTAAGGCTTCACGCGGGTCACGCGCAGCACCGGCGCCGCGCGACGCAAGGTGCGCATCACGTCCGCCAGGTGCAACCGGTCGCGCACGCTCAGCAGCAGGCGCAGCTCGATGGTCTGCGCCGCCGGTTCGTCGTCCATGTCGATGTGGGTGATGTCGGCCTCGGCCTCGCTGACGGCCGCCGCCACCTGCGCCAGCACGCCCTTGCCGTTCTTCAGCAGCAGCGTGACGCCGGTCTCGAACGCCCGCACCGGCTCCTCGGCCCACTCGACCGTCATCCAGCGCTCGCTGTCGCGCTCGAACAATCGCTTCGCGGTGGAGCAGTCGACGGTGTGCACCAGCAGCCCTTCGCCACGCCCCAGGTAGCCGACGATCGCGTCGCCCGGGATCGGCCGGCAGCACGGCGCCATCTGCACCGACGCGCCTTCGCTGCCGTCGATCACCACCAGGCCTTGCGACGGTGCGTTGTCGTCGGCGCCGTAGCGGYCCATCGTCAGCGTCAGCGCATCGGGGCGCTCGCCGCGCTCGCCCATCATCTGCGCCAGCCGCTTCGCGACGATGGTCGCGATCTTGCGGCCCAGCCCGATGTCGATCAGCAGCTCGGCGCGCGAGCGCGTGCCGCTCCAGCGCGCGAGCTGCTGCCACAGCGCGCCGGCCGCGGCTTCGGCCGGGTCGCTGGCCGGCATGTTCAGGCCCTCGGCGCGCAGCGCCTGCGCGAGCAGCTTCTCGCCCAGCTGCTGCGACTCTTCCTGCTCCATGTTCTTCAGGTAGTGGCGGATCTTCGAGCGCGCCCGGCCGGTGCGCACGAAGTTCAGCCAGGCCGGGTTCGGCCGTGCGCCGGGCGCGGTGACGACCTCGACCACGTCGCCGCTGCGCAGTTCGGTGCGCAGCGCGACCGGGTCGCCGTTGACCTTGGCCGCGACGCAGTGGTCGCCGACGTCGGAGTGGATCGCGTACGCGAAATCGACCGGCGTCGCGCCGCGCGGCAGCGCCATGATCCGCGACTTCGGCGTGAACACGTAGACCGCATCGGGGAACAGGTCGATCTTGACGTGCTCGAGGAACTCGTTGGCGTCGCGCGTCTCGTCTTGAATGTCGATCAACGACTGCAGCCACAGCGTGCCCAGGCGCTGCGCGTCGTGCAGCTGGGTGTTGCCGCCGGCCTTGTACATCCAGTGCGCGGCGATGCCCTTCTCGGCCACCGCGTGCATCGGCTCGGTGCGGATCTGGAACTCGACCGCGGTGCCCAGCGGGCTCACCAGCGTGGTGTGCAGCGACTGGTAGCCGTTCGCCTTCGGGATCGCGATGTAGTCCTTGAAGCGCCCCGGCAGCGGCTTGTACAGCTGGTGCAGCACGCCGAGCGCCAGGTAGCACTCCGGCAGCGTGCCGACGACGATGCGGAAGCCGAAGATGTCGTTGACCTGCGCGAAGCTGAAGTGCTTCTCGCGCATCTTGCTGTAGATCGAATAGAGCGTCTTCTCGCGGCCGAACACCTGCACCTTCTGCTGGGCCTGCGGCTGCGCGTCGGCGAAGGCCTTCTCGACCTCGCGCTGGATGCGCTCGACGATGTCGCGCCGGTAGCCGCGCGCGCGCAGCACTGCCTTCGACAGCGCCGCATGGCGCCACGGCCGGGTGTGCTGGAACGACAGCTCCTGCAGCTCGCGGTAGGTCTGGTTCAGGCCGAGCCGGTGCGCGATCGGGGCGTAGATGTCGAGCGTCTCGCGCGCGATCCGCATGCGCTTGGCCGGCGCCATCGCGTCCATCGTGCGCATGTTGTGCAGGCGGTCGGCGAGCTTGATCAGGATCACGCGCACGTCGCGCGCCATCGCGAGCAGCATCTTGCGGAAGGATTCGGCCTGCGATTCCTCGCGCGTCGAGAACTGCAGCTTGTCGAGCTTGGTCAGGCCGTCGACCAGGTCGGCGGTGGACGAGCCGAAGCGCTCGATCAGCTCGGGCTTGGTGACGCCGCAGTCTTCCATCGCGTCGTGCATCAGCGCGGCCATGATGGCCTGGGCGTCGAGCTTCCAGTCGGCGCACAGGCCGGCGACCGCGATCGGGTGCGTGATGTAGGGTTCGCCGCTCGCGCGGAACTGGCCCAGGTGGGCCTCGTCGGCGAAACGGTAGGCCTCGCGCACGCGCTTGATGTCGGCGGCGTCGAGGTAGTCGAGCTTGTGGGTCAGCGCCGCGAACGACGCGGCGGCCGCATCCTTCGTGGCCGCCGGCACCGGCGTGCTGCCACCGCGGCCCGACGGGGCGGGCGGCGCTTCACGCAAGGCAGTGGCCGGAGAACGGGCGTTCATGGCCCGAATTTATCGCGGATTCGACGCAGGCGCCGCCGTGGGGCTGCGGCAAGGGAAAACGCGAACGGCCCGCGAGGGGCCGTCTTGACGAAGATTCTGGCGGTGAAGACTCAGATCGGCACCTTGCGCAGCATCTCGATGCCGATCTCGCCGGCGGCGATCTCGCGCAGCGCGGTCACGACCGGCTTGTTCTTGGTCTCGATCTTCGGGGCGTGGCCCTGGCTCAGCATGCGCGCGCGGTAGGTGGCGGCCAGCACGAGCTGGAAGCGGTTGGGGATCTTGGTCAGGCAGTCTTCGACGGTGATGCGGGCCATGGTCAAGAACTCCGTTCTCAGTTGAGATTCAGGTTGGCAAAGACAGCAGGTCTGCTTCTTCGCAGTGCAGCGTACTTGAGACGCTGCGAGTGAACGATCGCCTTCAGGTCGAAGAGCGCCGTTTCGAACAAGGCGTTGATGATAACAAAGTCGAAATGTCGGGCTTGCGCGACCTCGACGCGGGCGTTCGTCAGGCGCTGCTCGATCACGTCGGGGTGGTCTTCGCCGCGGCGGTTCAGGCGCTGCGCGAGTTCTTCCCAGCTGGGCGGCAGGATGAAGATCAGGATCGCGTTCGGGAACAGCCGCTTGATCTGCAGCGCGCCCTGCCAGTCGATCTCGAGCACCACGTCATGGCCGCCGGCGATGCGCTCCTCGATCGCCCGGCGCGAGGTGCCGTAGAGGTTGCCGTGCACCTCGGCCCACTCGAAGAAGTCGCCGGCCGCGATCTTGGCGCGGAATTCGGGCTCGTTGATGAAGCAGTACTCGCGCCCGTCCTGCTCCTGGCCGCGCGGCGCGCGGGTGGTGTGCGAGACCGAGACGACCAGGTGCGAATCGAGTTCCAGCAAGGCCTTCACGAGGCTCGATTTGCCGGCGCCGCTGGGGGCGGCCACCACGAAGAGATTGCCGGGGTAATCCATCGCGCGGGATTTTGCACCAGCGCTGCAGGGCTTCCCAGGTGGAAAGTCGCTTGACGCCCGAGTTCATGCTTTCTATGATTGAGTACTTGCTCAATTAAAGAAACGCAGAACACCATGGCCCGACCTCGCAGCGAGGACAAGCGCAACGCCATCCTCGACGCCGCCGTCGAAGAATTTGCCGCGCGCGGCGTGTGGTCGACGCCGACCGCGGCGATCTCGCGCACGGCCGGCGTCGCCGAGGGCACGCTGTTCACCTACTTCGCGAGCAAGGACGTGCTCGTCAACGAGCTGTACCGCGCGCTGAAGGTCGAGCTGGCCGACGCGGTGATGAGCACGTATCCGGCGAAGGCGTCGTCGCGCGAGAAGTTCGAGCACGTGTGGATGCAGTACCTGCGGTGGGCGATGGCCCACCCGCTGAAGTGCAAGGTGATGGGCCAGCTGCGGGTGTCCGACCGCATCACGCCCGAGACCCGCGAGGCCGGCAGCGCGCCGTTTGCCGAGCTGCTGCGCGAGGGCGAGGAGTGCGTGCGGCGCAAGGTCTTCGTCGACCAGCCGGTGCACTTCATCGGCGCGATGTTCAACGGCCTGGCCGAGGCCACGATGGCCGCGCTGGCCGAGCCCGACGGCAGCGGCACCGACTATGCCGCCGCCGGCTTCGATGTGTTCTGGCGCGGCGTTGCCCGCCCGTGATGAAAAAGGAACTCTCATGAAAGTCTTGATCTTCGGCGCCACCGGCATGGTGGGCCACGGCGTGCTGCGCGAATGCCTGCTCGCCGACGACGTGACGCAGGTGGTGAGCGTCGGCCGCAGCGCGCTCGCGCAGCAGCACCCGAAGCTCGTGAGCGTGGTGCATGCCGATCTGTTCGACCTGACGGCCATCGAAGCGCAGTTGCGCGATGTCGATGCCTGCTTCTTCTGCCTCGGCGTCTCGTCGGTCGGCATGAGCGAAGCCGACTACCGCCGCCAGACGCTGGACCTGACCTTGTCGATCGCGCAGACGCTGGCCCGCGTCAGCCCGCAGGCGTGCTTCGTCTACGTCTCCGGCACGGGCACCGACAGCAGCGAGAAGGGCGGCTCGATGTGGGCCCGCGTGAAAGGCCGCACCGAGAACGAGCTGATGCGGCTGCCGTTCCGCTCCGCCTTCATGTTCCGGCCGGGCGTGATCCAGCCGCTGAACGGCTCCCGCTCGAAGGTGGGCTGGATCCATGCCTTCTACGTGGTGCTCGGGCCGGTGCTGAGCGGCTTGCGGGCGCTGTTTCCGCGCAGCCTGCTGAGCACCGAGGTGATCGGCCGGGCGATGCTGGCGGCCGCCCGCGGCCCGGCGGCGCGCCGAGTGGCCGAGCCGGCCGACATCTTTGCATTGAGCCAGGGGATTCCCGATGGGCGTTGAGAAGAAATCCGGCTGGCGCCGGCTGAAGTGGGGCCTGCTGGCCGCCGGGACCGGCATCGCGCTGATGCTGGCCAGCGCCTGCACCGGCTTCGGCGAACTGCACCGCGGCCAGGCCGAGCAGCAGCCGCTCGAAACCTCGCCGCAATGGCACGACGGCCAGTTCAACAACCCGCAGCCGATGTGGAGCAACATGAAGGACGCCTTGCTGCGCGCGTTCGACAGCACGCCCGATGGCGCGCCGCAGGCCGCGGTGCCGGTGCTGGCGAGCCAGGGCGAGGCGCTCGCGACGCTGCCGGCCAGCGGGCTGCGGGTGACCTGGTTCGGCCACTCGTCGACGCTGCTCGAGATCGACGGCACGCGGGTGCTGCTCGACCCGATCTGGAGCGAGCGCGCGTCGCCGGTGAGCTGGGCCGGGCCGAAGCGCTGGTTCGCGCCGCCGATCCCGCTCGACAAGCTGCCGCCGGTGGACGTGGTTCTGGTCTCGCACGACCACTACGACCACCTCGATGCCGGCACGGTGCGGGCGCTGCAGGCCCGCGGGGCACGCTTCGTCGTGCCGCTGGGCATCGGCGGGCACCTGCGCGGCTGGGGTGTGCCGGCCGATCGCATCGTCGAGCTCGACTGGTGGCAGTCGACGCAGGTCGGCACGCTGCAGGTCACGTCGACACCGGCGCGCCATGCCTCGGGTCGCCTCAACCCGCAGAGCGATCGCACGCTGTGGACCGGCTTCGCGATGGTCGGCGCGACGCACCGCGTGTATTACTCCGGCGACACCGGCCTGTTCGAGGAGATGAACGACATCGGCAAGCGGCTCGGGCCCTTCGACCTGACGCTGATCGAGTCGGGGCAGTACGACGCCGACTGGCCCGACTGGCACCTCGGGCCGGAGCAGGCCGTGCTGGCGCACCAGCGCGTGCAGGGCAAGCTGATGATGCCGGTCCACTGGGGCCTGTTCGCGCTCGCCCACCACGGCTGGACCGAGCCGGTCGAACGCGTGCTCGCGGCGGCGGACTGCCAGGGCGTCAGCGTGTTGACGCCTCGGCCGGGGCAGAGCGTCGAGCCGGGTCGCGATCCGATGCCGGGACGATGGTGGCCGCAGCAGGCGTGGCGCACCGCGGCCGAGAAGCCGGTGGTGGCGACGAAGAACGGCAACGCCGGCGATCGGGTGCAACTGCCGGCGTGCGTCACGTCGGCATCGTGAGTCGTCAGGACGGGCGCACGGCCTGCGCAAGCGCGCGAATGCCCGGCTCGATGTCGGCGGTCGCCATCAGCCCGTAGCCGAAGACCAGGCCGTTCAGCACCAGCGGCCGGCGCACGCTGGGGGCCAGCGTGGCGATGCGGACGCCGGCTCCTGCAGCCGCGGCCTGCCACCGCGCCGCAGCGTCGGGTGCGTGCAGCGCCGCGCTGAGGTGCAGGCCGGCCAGCGACGGGACAGGCGTGAGCCGGTGCGGCAGATGCTGTTCGATCGCCCGCAGAAGCGTGTCATGCCGCTCTGCGTACAGGGGGCGCATCTTGCGCACGTGCCGGGCCAGGTGGCCTTCGGCGATGAAGCTGGCGAGCGTGGCCTGGTTCACCGCCGGCACATGCCAGTTGTGCCGCAGCCGCGCCGCCACCAGCGCGGGCACGGCCCATGGCGGCGCGATGACGAAGCCGATGCGCAGCGCCATGAACATGCTCTTCGCGAAGGTGCCGACGTAGAAGACACGCTGCTCGCGGTCGAGCGTCTGCAACGCATCCAGCGGGCGGCCACCGAGGCGGAACTCGCCGTCGTAGTCGTCCTCGATCACCAGCGCGTCGTGGGCGCGGGCGTGTTCCAGCAGGGCCAAGCGCCGCGCCGCCGACATCGTGACGCCCAGCGGCGATTGGTGGGAAGGCGACACGGCGATCACGTCGACACGCTGCGGCAGTTGCTCGACGCACAGGCCGTGCTGGTCGATGCCGATGTCGTGCAGCCTCGCGCCGGCCCGCTCGAACGCGGCATGCAGCGGCGGGTAGCCGGGGTTCTCGAGTGCGACGGCGGTGCGACCTGGCATGACGAGGATGCGCACGAGCAGGTCGAAGGCCTGCTGCGCTCCGGCCGTGACGACCACGGCGTCGGCATCGCAGGCCACGGCACGGGCATCCGACACATGGTGCGCGATGGCCTCGCGCAGTCGCGGGTCGCCTTGTGGATCGCTGCCGGCGCCGCTGGTCCGCGCGGCGGCGCGCAGCGCGCGCGATGCGAGGCGCCGCCACACATCGAACGGAAAGCGTTGCTGGTCCGGGTAGCCGGCGCGGAAGTCGAAACGCGGTGCTGCCGAGGGTGTGGCGGGCACCGGGTTCGCGTGTCGCCAGGCCGCGGCGAGCTTGTGGGCAGGCGCCACGCCCGGCGTCGGCGGCGTTGTTGACCTGGGCGTCGCCGTGCGCGAGGCGACGAAGGTGCCTGATCCGTGATGACCCTCGACATAGCCTTCGGACTGCAGAAGGTCATAGACACCCGTCGCCGTGCTGCGTGAGACGCCGACCATCGCGGCCAGCTTGCGCGACGCCGGCAAGCGCAGGCCGGGCACCAGGCGGCCCTCGACGATCGCGGATCGGAGCTGGCGATGCAGCGCCTGCGAAACCCCGCCTGAACCCGGTGCAGGCAGGTCGAGGTCGATGCCGAAAAGTGGATTGCTCGAAGTCATGCAAAGTGGCTCTTTGAACGAACCACATTGGACGGCATCCTGCGGCCATCGACAAGCCAATCCACGGAGCAAGCCATGCACCACCCGATCTGTGCCACCTGCGGAACGCAGTTCGCCAAAGCTGCTGCGGCGCCCACGCGCTGTCCGATCTGCGAGGACGAGCGGCAGTACGTCGGCTGGCAGGGCCAGCGCTGGACCACGATGGCCGAACTGGCGTCAAGCCACAGCTTGCGGCTGGAAGACGATGGCGGCGTGCTGGGCATCGGCCTGGCGCCGGGCTTTGCGATCGACCAGCGCGCGATGTGGCTGCCCAGCGATGCGGGCAACATCCTGTGGGAGTGCGCCAGCCTGGTGACCGACGAAGCGGTCGCCGCGTTGAAGGCGCGCGGGGGCGTCGATCTGATCGCCGTCTCGCACCCGCATTTCTATGCGTCGATGGTCGAGTGGAGCGACGCGCTGGGCGGCGTGCCGATCTTGCTGCACGAGGCGGACCGCGAGTGGGTGATGCGGCCGTCCAGCCAGATCCGCTTCTGGCAAGGCGACGAGCTGCGGCTGTCCGGGAGCGTGGCGTTGCTGCGCTGCGGCGGCCACTTCGCGGGCAGCACGGCCTTGCACTGGCAGCGCGGACCGCGGCCGGGCGGTGCGCTCTTCCCAGGCGATGCGTTGCAGGTGGTGGCGGATCGCAGGCACGTGTCGTTCATGTACAGCTACCCCAACCTGGTGCCGATGAAGGCGGCGGATGTCGTGCGCATGAGGCAGGTGCTCGAAGGACGATCCTTCGATGATGTGTTCGGCTACACCTGGGGTCGCAACATCCGCGGCGGGGGACGCGCAGCGGTCGACGAATCCTTCGATCGCTACCTGCGAGCGATGGGTGTCGAGGTCGATGAATCTTCGTTGCAAGAAAATTGTTGACGATTGAGTAAAGACTATTTACAGTCCGCCTCCTCGATTGATTGAACGAAGTTTTTCAGGACCCCGCATCGTGACCAAGCCGCTCCACACCATCGCTGACCGACCCCTGCAGGGGCAGGCCGCGCTGCTGTGTCAGCGCTGGCTTGATCGACACGAGGATCGGGTTCAACCGGGAGAAGGGTGCGCTTGAGGCAAGCCCTTCCAAGCTCTGTTCGCAGAGGCCCGGATCTGATGAGGATCCGGGCCTTTTTGTTTCGCCTCAACCAAACGTCGCGTTCGTCTAGAGGCTCAGGACTCCGGGCTTTCATTCCGGGTACGCGGGTTCGAATCCCGCACGCGACACCAGAACAAGAACCCTTGTGGAGCTTCGGCTTCGAGGGCGGAAATCGGCCGCAACGATTGGGCGGCGCCGGAACCCGTGACCGGATGGATTGAATGCTCCGTTAACTCAGTGGCCAGAGTGCCGGCCTGTCTAGCCGGAAGCCGCGGGTTCGACTCCCGCACGGGGCGCCAACAGCAACATCTCGACGTCGCCAAGTGGTCGAAGGCATCTGGCTGCAAACCAGACGGCGCAAGCCCGCATCCGTTCGAATCGGATCGTCGAGTCCAGTCAGTGAAAGCAAGGCAAGCGTGCGCTTGGGAGTGGCCGTAGCTCAATGGCAGAGCCGTGGGTTGTGATCCCGCTGGTGCCGGTTCGACTCCGGCCGGTCACCCCCAAGCGCATGTGCAGAGACGCACGCTCACGAGGCAAGGCCGGTGGAACGATTCCAGCGGTCGTGCCACTCATTCGTTTTACGCCGACGGCCCGCGAAAGGAGGCCAGCGATGCATTCCCATTCTCACAATCACGTGCTGCAGCTCGACATCCAGGGAACGCCTCAGGCGTGGATCTCGCTCGAGCATGCGGCCTCTCACGTGGCTGCGGATGCGGTCGCCTGGGTCGAGGGCGACGGCCCGCTGGCCACGTTGCGCGGCGGTTTCAACGTTGCGCGCGGCCGGCAATCGGTCATCGAGGTGCACCCGATCATTGCAATGCGCGGCGCGTCGCGCGTCAACCTGTTCGACGTGGCGCCTGCCTTCAGCAAGAACAAGCTGTTTCGCCGTGACCGGCTGACCTGCGCGTACTGCGCCCAGCGCTTTGCGGAGCGCGACCTGCAGTGCGAACACATCGTGCCGGAGTCGCGCGGCGGCGGCTGGACCTGGATGAACCTCGTCACCGCCTGTGGTTCATGCAACGGCCGCAAGGCCGCCCGCACGCCCGAGGAAGCCCGCATGCCGCTGGTGTACCTGCCGTACGTGCCGAGCCGCTTCGAGGACTTCCTGCTCGAGGGCCGGCATATCCGGGCCGACGTGCACGACTGGTTGTCGGCGCGGTTGCCGAGGGGATCGCGCCTGGGCTGACGGCCTGCCGCATGCGAACCATCGGCGAGTTCCTGCGGGCCCAGGCAACTGCACTGCGACGAATCTCCGGCGCGACGCGCGGCGAGATGAGTGTCGACGACGTCAGGCAAGAGGCTTGGCTCGTCGCTGCCGACATGGGACAGAAAAGAGGCTACCCGGTCGATTTCGAAGATCCTGACGATCAGCAGTCCGTCCTCAAGTGGCTCTACTGCAAGCTCGTGAAGTTTGCCGAGAAGCAGATGCGCCATGCCATTCGCATCGACAGGAACTGGGACCAGGAGGATGCCGAGGTCGCCGCCAGCGCCTTGGCGCGCCTGCTGACCTCGCCGCTGGATTCGGACCCGCTGGTCCGATTGCAACAAGCCGAGGACGAGATCGACTACGCGAAGCTGGTCCGGCACAGCTACTCCGAAGCGTCGGCCTATGTGCAGTTGCTGATCAGGTTCGACTAGGATGTCCATGCACTCGCTGCGGACTTGCGCGTCTCCGTCAAGACCTTGCGCAAGCGTCTGCGCCTGTGCGGAATCAAGGCGAAGGTCCAGCCCTCGCTCTTCGACGGCCTGGCCTTCATCGATCCCGGGTTCGAGCCGCGTCGGGCGCTGCGACCCAGCATTCAACGCACGGTCGAGAAAGCCGTCCACCAGCGATGTTGGCGCTTCGGTTGAGCGGCCTATTCCCTTGCCGGAAAGGAATCGAAGGCCTCCTGGTCGACGAAACGGCCGTGAAGTCGCATCGCCGGCAGCAATTCGTGGTCGGCGTACGGGCAGCCTGTCTCACCGGGGTCGGATTGCTGAGCCTTCGAGGCGTGATCCGGCAGATGGCCGCTCCCTTGGGCCAACAAGCGTGCCAGCGCGGGATACCCGGGTTGCCATGCACTCGCGTGTGGAAAGACCTCGCGCAGGCTGGCGAGGATCTGCATGCCTGCGAAGTCGAGGTCGCCGAAAAAGCCGACGGGAACTTCCGCCGCATCGAAGAGCCAAGCCTCGATGGCAGGCAACTCGGCGTTGGCCGATGGGGCGCGCAGGTACGGTCGACACCCTGAGCGCGACCGCAGCCGCCGCGCACTGCCTCGGAAGCCGGCGGCATAGACGAGCAGGCTGCGGCTCCAGGCGGGAGCGCGTGCGTCGGCCATGTGCTCGAAGGTCACGAGGTTCTCGACGAACAGCACATCCGCGAAACGGCAATCCCCGGGCGGCGCCAGCAACAGCTGGATCGGTGGCTCGTGAAACTGGCCTGGCACGGCGCCTGTCATGCGAAGCAGTTCTTCCCGGTTGTCCAACAGCTTGGAGCGGCCCTGAAACACACGAGCCGAAGCCTCGCGCAGCGCCATCGATCGGCCGGAGCGGCACAAGTCGATCAAGGCAGACAGGCTGTGGGTCGCCTCGTCCAGCGAAAGACCCTCCAGCAGTGTCATCGGGCTGCGGGCCAGGTAGTCGAGCAACCCCTGGGGGTCGCCGGGCAGGATCGCTCCTGGCGCCGGCGGCGTGGCGGCCCATTGGGCCCGCAAGTGCTGCAACCACTGCTGCTGCCATCGCAAGGCCTGCGGTGTGTAGCCGGCCCAGGACGCCAGTGCATCGAAGTCGCGAAGCTCGAGTCTCGGCTTGCGGTCGGTGAAGCCGGCAAAAGCGCGTGGCGCATCGATCTGCAGTCCGACCCAGCCTGTTTCGCACAGCTCGTCCAGCAACATGACCAGCAGCTGCAGCTGTTCGGCGTCGGCCGCAACGTGCAACTCGGGCGCGTTCTTGCGGTCCAGCGGCAGGCGCACGGGGCCCTGACCGATGCTGCGCTCGGCTTTGGCGAGAAGAGCGCGGGCCAGGCGCTGGAGGAATGGGTGGGCTGCAGGCGGCTCGACAGGGGGCAACGAGGGCAGCATGGTTCAGACCGTGGTGCCGGCGCCGCTCGAATCGGGTGAGGAAGCGTCCACCGGCGCCGCGGCCGCGTCCCATTCCTTGCGTGCAGCGTCGCGGGCCTGCGCCGCAGGCTCGGCCCACAGGCGCGCGAGGGCGTCGCGGTGCAGTGTCTTCTCCTGCACATCGCTGATGAACAGTTCCTGGCCGTCGCGCCGTGCCAGCACCTTGGAGAAGGTGAACTCCTTGTCGAACTCCGGCTTCACCGCGCCGGACTTCGAGGTCGGCATCGCGACCACGAGTTGCAGGCCCAGCGTGCGCGACAAAAATTGCAGCACGCTGCGCGAACGCGATTCATCCATCTTCGAGAACGCCTCGTCGCTGAGCATCAGCCGCAGCGCCGGGGCTTCGCGCCGCTCTCGGCCGAAGTGACCGAGCGCATGGGCGAGCACCGCCGAGCGCACGACGTAGAACGGCGTCTCCAGCTCGCCGCCCGAGCCGGTGCCCCAGGTGGACAGCCGGGTGGTGCCGACCGGGCTGATGCGCACGATGTCGTAGCGGCGGTAGTTGCGGTAGTCGGCGAGTTCCTTCAGCGCCCGCTCGTTGGCACCTTGGTCGTTGGCGAGCAGCAGCCGGCGAATGTCCTCCGCGGTGGCGCGTTGTTCATCGCTGAGACGGGGCGACGCGAAGATCGAGCCGCGATCGTGTTCCAGTCCTTCCACGGCACCCTCGACCGCATCGAAGAACTCGCACACCTTCTTCATGCGGGGAATCCAGTCCCATTCCAGCTGAAAGCTGTCGTTGCCGAAGCGGATGTCCTTCAGGTGGCGATTGAGCCGCTGCAGCACGACGGCACCCTGCTTCACGTCGTCGCGAACCTTGAAGCAGAAGCTGCTGGTGAAAACGTGGTTGAAGCTGCCTTCTGCCTCTTGCAGCGAGCGGGCGTTGTCGGCCAGCCCGATGGCGCGCTGGCGTTGGGCGTGCTCAGCGACGGCGTTGCGGGTCTGAAGGACGACCGGCAGCAATTCCTCGAGGCGGTCGATGCTGCGGGGTGGATCGCTCCAGGCGAAACGCTCGCTGTCGTCGCGCGCCCCACCCAGGTACGTGCCGACCGCCTGCTGAAGCTCGCGCAGCGTGCGCGGCAGGTTCTCGCGCAGGGTCTGCGCGCGGTGGCGCAAGGCGTCCAGGCTGGTCTGCGCTTCGGCTGCCAGAGCTTGCGCGTCGGCGACCAACTGCGGTTCGGTGGCCAGTTGCGGCACCGCGCCGGCGAAGCGAGCAGCCCAGACCGTGGCGTTGGTGCGGGCGATCTCCAGCTCCGGCAGTCGTCGATCTTGCGCACGCGACCGTACTGCGCCATCAGGAAGGCGTTGGCGACGGGATGCCGGCACACCAGTTCGTGCAGGATGGCGCGGCCTTCGGGCCGGCGACCTTCGGTGTCCTCCATGGCCTTGCGACCCTGCACGACCTTGGGCGAGCGCACCGGGAAGCGTCGCTTCACCAGCCGTGCGCAGAGCGCCTCGTGGCCCGCCTCGACGATGATCGCGAACCGGTCGCCGCCCATGTAACCCTCGATGGCGTTCTGCCATGTGCTGCCGGTGCGCGGTTCCACCAGCTGGGCCAGCAGATGCGGGCGGGCCTGCGGCAGCTCGCGCTCGATCAGCGCCACGGCCTCATGGGTGTCACGTGGGGCCACGCTGCGACCGGCCTGCAGTTGCCGCAGTTCGGCATCGCGCTGCTCGGCCTCGTCCTTCAACGCCCTCGTGCGTGCGCCTGCGTCGGCGAGTGCCTGCACGACGGCCGCCTGGACCGAGTTGTCGCCCTCGTGGATGCCGCGCTGCAGGAGGGCCAGGTTGGCATCGAAGACCTCCAGTTCGAAGGCGGGCAGTTCCACGTCGAGGCGGGCTGGCCGCGCGTATGCCTGCGCCATGTCCGGCCACGGCTTCAACACGCTCGAGGCGGCCGGCCGAAGCGCCTGCACCGCGTCGGCCAGCGCGGGCATGGCGGTCAGGTCGAGCGGCAGCAGATGCGTCAACTGATCGACCATCGCACCGATGCCGTGCGCAGCCTCCTGGACACGGGCCCAGTGCAGGCGGAACTGGTCCGACTGCAGCCGGACCTGATTCTCCAGCGCGTCTTTCTCGCGGGCCACCTCGCTGCCCGCCAGGCGCTGCTTCACCGTTCCCAGTTGTTCCCGCAACTGGACATCCTGAGCGTCGAGCGAGGCCAGCTTCTCGGCCGACTGGCCTTGCTTCCTGTCCTGCGTCGCGATCTGACGCTTCACGGAGGCCAGTTCGTCGCCGGTCTCGCTGAGCACCCGCAACGCGTGCGCAATGGTGGTGACGACGAAGCGGCGAGATTCGTCGAGCACGGCACCGGCGCGTTCGCCGGCGGCATCGAGCCGATCGAGGTTGGTCTGCAGGCGATCGGCCTCCGCCTTCAGGCCTGCGATGGAGCGCATCAGCTCGCGCATCTTGTCGAGGTCGCGGCTGAAGTCGTGCGGCTCCAGGATCTCGTCGCGCACCAGGTCGTTGACGTTGCCCAGCTCCTTGTAGGCCATGGCCTTGACGATGGACTTGCCGGCGCGAACGGCCTCGTGCTCGCCCACGGCGGTCTTTCCCATCAGCGCGCCATAGAGGTGTTGCAGATAGCCGCCCTTGTCGGGAAATCGCTGGACCACCGTTTCCTTGTCGGCTTTCAGGCGGTGTTGCAGCTGCAGGTAAAGCTCCTTCAGCGGCAGCGGCGCGTCACCCAGGGCTTCGCCGCTGCGCCGCGCCAGATCCGTCAGCGACAAGGCCCGGCGCACGATGAAGAATTGCGGCGGGCCCTGCAGCGTGGCGCGCCGTCCTTCTTCGAAAGCTTCCAGGCCGACCAGCGCCGTGAACGATGGCGCCTGCTCGCCCGCGCTTTCCGAAGGCTCGAACACGATGCCCACATAGCTGGTCGAGCGCGTGCGCAGGAACACACCGTCGGCCTGCTGGCCCAGGGCATAGGCTGCCAGCGTCCGCGGCTCCTTGCCGCCGCGACGGCTCTGCGTGGATTCGTCCTGGCCGATGTTGAACTGCACCAGGTGCTGGTGCGCGGCCGTCAGCACGGTCTGGATCGCGTCGAGCAGCGTGGATTTGCCCGACCCCGATTCTCCCGTGAGCAGCACGGTATCTGCGAAGACCCATTCACGGTCATCGAGTGAACCCCAGTGCCAGGTCAGCAGCTTGCCGATCTTCACGGCACAGTGCCCTCGAGAGGCGACGGCGCCGCAGCAGGTGGCAGGTTTCTTCCGGCCAGCCGCAGGGCGTCTTCCATCGCCTCGTCGCTCACGAAGCTCATGACGGGCCGCAGCACCGCCAGACCCATCTGCATGTCCCCGGCATCGTCGCGCTCCACGAAGTGCACGACACGGTGCTTGCGCAGGTCGCGCAGCAGCGCCATGCGCTCGGTGGCCGAGTTCGGCAACCGATGCGCCAGCAGCGACACGACGGCCTGGGACAGCTCCTCGAGGCTGATGGCCAGTCGCTCGTCGACCAGCGGCCGCCGGCCCGTGAGCGCTTCGGTGTAGAGAAAGCGCAGCGCAATGACCGTGGCCACGAAATCGCGCGACAAACGGGCACGCAGCCGCTTCACGCCGTCTTCATCGTCCTCGCCGCCGCCTTCCCCGGGCGGGTACAGGCGCAGCAGCCGGGCCTCCGGGTCGTGCGCGAGCACGAAGCCTATGCAGCCGAACCACTCGCGCAGCAACTGTTCGCACTGCAGTGCATCGTCGTAATGCCTGGCTTCGGGCTGGGAGTAGTCGCGCCAGAGCACGCCGGTGGCCAGCAGACGCCCTGCCAGCTCGGCGAAGCGGGCGGTCTTCACGTTGCCGGCGCCTTCCGTGGTGAGCCGCTGTTCGACGAAGTGGGCGAGCGATTGCGTCATCTCGACGAGGGCTCCGACCTGGACGTGGGCTCGACATCCAGCACGTAGTTGTCGGCTGCGAAGAACTCGTTGCGAACCTGTGGGTCGGTCTTGCGGGCCCGCACGCGCAACTGGCGACCTTCCGCCGACCGCGCCGCTCCGACGGCGTGCAGGACGCGCACGGCCTCGGCCGCGGTGGCGACGGGCAGGACATCCAGGGCGACAGGGCCGTGCTCCAACAGCGGCAGCAAGCCCTGCAGCACGTCGCGGTCGCTGAAGGCAAATGCCTCGGCCTCGGCGCGGCGCAGCATCGCGGACAGCCGGCTCTCATCGTCCACCACCAGCGGGGACTGCGCGGCATGGGCCGCTTCGCGGTCACGCAGTGTCCAGCGCAGCACGCCACCGGGCAGACGCGCTTCGCAGGTCGCAAGGCGATCGGCCAGCGCGTCCAGCAAGGTGTCGCGCTGCGAATTCGGCCGCTCCTTCAACCAGGCCATCGTGCGGCCCAGTGCGGATTCGGCGCCGTAGTCCAACGACAGCGCCTGCCGCAGCAGGCTGGTGAAACGGCGCACGTAGTTGTTCATCTCCGAACGCAGCATCGGCAGCTTGAGGCTGCACGCGGCCTCGACCATGTTCTCGATGCGGTCGGCCAGCCACAGCAGCGGGCTGCGGCCTTGCACTTCCTGCTCCAGCCAGGGCGCGCGCTGAAGGAGATGTCCGTCGGCCTGGGCACGCAGTTCGCCCTCCAGCGCGCGTACCTCGTCCAGCGCCTCGACGATCTGGCCCCGGTGACGTTCGGCGGAGTCGGCCACCAGGCGCACCGCGTACTCGTGCGTGAAGCGCTTCTCGATGAAGTCGTTGAACTCGCTCCAGGCCACCTTCTGCGCGAGGGCTTCTCGGGTCAGGCTCTGGATGAGCTGGCGGAAGTACTCGATGTCATCCTGCAGGTCTTGCACGACGCGGCTTGCGAATTCCTGCGCGTCCAGCAGCTCGTCCGCATCGCGTGTGGCAATGAAGGCCGTCAGCGCCTTGCGCGCCGAGCGCATGTTGCGCTGGCGGGTCTTGGCACGCGAGTCGTCGAGGTTGGAGAAGGTCTCGCTGAAGGCCTTGCCGGCGCGGCTGAGCTTGAGCGTCGGCTTCAGATCGATGGGGTCGCGATAGTCCTCCAGCCAGCCATGGTCCTTGAGCTTGCGCAGAAGCTCGCCGGCGTAGGCCCGCTCCTCCTCGGGACGCACCGGTTGCGCCGCTTCGAAGGCCTGCGCGCGCAGCTGGGGGTCGGCGAGTGCTCGCAGGATGATGTCGAGCACGACGTCTCGGGTGAGCGTTTCCGCATAGTCGGCGTTGGCCCCGTGCACGCGCTCGTGCAAGGCACGCAACGCGGCCGCACACAGCGCGCGGTTGTCGTGCGTGAGCGGACGGAAGAATTGCTCGCGAGGCGGTGTGAAGAACTGCACGGCGGTTTGATCAGTTGTTCACGGCAACCGCACCGGCGAACGGCGCGACGAAGCAAGCTGCTTCATACGCTTGATGTTCAGCCTCGACCAGCGACATGGGTTTGCCACTCTTTGCACAGCTTGCGAAACGACCGGCTGTTGTCGAAGGCTTGTTGCAGATCGATGCGGGCGGAAAATGCAGGTTGATCCAGAATTTCGCTGTACGTACCGCTTTGCATGTGCTCCCTCATCCAGCCCTTGGCATTGCGGGGCGATTCGGCCTGGATTTTCTCCTCAGGGGCCACCGAAAACCCACGTGCCCCATGCAAGGAAGGCGCGGCGGCGATGAACCAGGCTTCGAACTCCCGGTTCGCCAGCACCACCGACAAGCGCTGATGCGGTATGTGCTGTTGTGCCCGTTGGTGAATTTCTCGACCCAGGCTGGCAGGGCAGTCATCATCGGCATCCAGCACGATCAGAACCCACCCATCGTGGCCACTCTTGGCCGCTGCCAGAAGCAGCTGTCTGCGAAATTCATCGTCCTTGTTCAGAAACTTGTCGCGCCGAACCCGGATGGGTTGCAGCAGGTTGACCAGCGCAGCCGGTTCCCGTTCCGAAGCCAGTCTTCGCAACAAGATCGGCAACGCGGAAACCTCTCCGTCGCCCTCCACGATCGATGCGATCGAGATCACGACCGGGCCTCGCCGAAGAGCTCTGTCTGGCTTGCGCTCTGCTGCGCGATGATGTCGCGATCGGGGGCCAGCTGATTCATGCGCAGAAGCTCTCCGGCGGAAAACAGGTGATTGCGCAGTACTTGGCGAGAGGCTTCGTCCAATGGCGCAATTTTCGTCTCCCCGCCTTCCGAGACGACGGAGATGATGGAATCGGCATCGATGCCGCGGTCATCCAGCAGGTCAGGGCTGTGACTGGTCACCAGGACTTGCGTGTGATTGGCGGCATGCACAAGCACCTCGCGCAAGGCGGCGCTGGCCGCAGGATGCAGCGCAGTTTCAGGCTCTTCGATGCCGATCAACGTCGGCGAGTAGTCGACGTTGCTTTGCAGCAGTGCCGTCATCACGCCGAGCGCTCGCAGCGTGCCATCGGACATGTTCTGCGCCAGAAATTTCCAGGGATGATTGGCACCCGCCATTTCCTGTCGAAACTCCAGCGTTTCCATGGGGCCGATGGACTTGCGCTCCATGCCGTGCACCATGGGCACCACCGATTGAAGATACTCTTCGATGGTCTTCACGCGATCGGGCGCAACACGCTCCAGATGCCCGATCACGCTGGCGATGTTCTCGCCAGCGGGCTTGAGCAAGCGACCGTCCTGCGGCTTTTGAAGTTCCCGCATCAGCTCGGGATTCAGGTTGTAGAAACCCATCGCAGTCAATGTGTCGAATACCGGCCTGAATGCCGTGAAGCCGGATGCCGCTACCAAGGCAAGTCGGTCTGCCGTCACCGACGGGAAGGTGGGTTCGCTGCTGTCGCGCAGCTGGCCCTTGGAAATGCGGAAGAAGGGGCCTTTGCCGATTCCGGTGATGACGCATTCTTCGTGCTGCACTTCATAGCCGCCACTGGCCATCGCACCGATGTCGAAGGCATATCGCCCCTCACGGCCATCTCGCAGGCGAAATTCAAGTCGAATGCCGAAATGCGTCGGATGACCACTGGAGCGGCGGCGCACTTCGTTCAAGCCGCCACGCGCGTTGATGGCGCTGTCCAGGGATCCGGCCAACGCGTCTCGGACAAAGTGCAGAGCGTCCAGAAAATTGCTTTTTCCGGCGCCGTTGTGACCGACCAGGTAGGTCAGAGGGAGCAAGCGAACATCACAATGGCCGATGCTCTTGTAGTTGCGCAGCACCACACGCCGAATGCAAACTGTCTGGGCCATGTAAACCTCTCTGTCTTGAAGGAGTCGTGGCGGATGTGCTTGCAAGGGCCGCCTCTCGCCGAGCATGTTTGCCACGCGCGTGCCCAGGGACGCGGCACAGGGCCGGCATGAACTGCAGCGGACCTTACTCCAGGTTCTGCACCTGCTCCCGCAACTGCTCGATCGCGACCTTCATCTCCACCGAGATGTTGGTCAGCTCCAGCGTCGAGGCCTTCGAGCCCAGCGTGTTCGCCTCGCGCAGCAGTTCCTGGATCAGGAAATCGAGCCGCTTGCCGACTTCGCCGCCCGCCTTCAGCAGCCGGGCGATCTCCTCCAGGTGGGCGCGCAGGCGGGCCAGTTCCTCGGCCACGTCGATGCGGATCGCATAGGCCGCGGCCTCGTTCAACGCGCGGTCCTGCAGCGCCTCGCGGGCGATGCTCTGGGTCGCGCCGGTCACGTCGAGCGCCTCCTGCCAGCGCTCGACGAAGCGCTGCTGCTGGCGCTGCACCGCGGCCGGCACCAGCGGCTCGGCCTGACTCGCCAGTTCGCGCAGGCGCTTCACGCGGTCCATCAGCACCGCCACCAGCTTCTCGCCTTCGCGCTCGCGCGCTTCCGCCAGGCCGTCGATGCAGCGCCGCGCGGCGTCGAGCGCCGCCTCGTCCAGGTGCTCGGCCGCCGAGCCCGTCTTGCACCACTGCAAGACCTCGTGCACCGACAGCGGCTGCGCCTTCGGCAGCCAGCTCTGCACCGTGCTCTCGATGCGGCCCAGCCGGCTCAGCTGGTCCGGCTGCGGCGTCGGCCAGGCCGATTCGGTTTCCCGATGGGTGTTCAGCCGCAACTCGACCTTCCCGCGCCGGAAGCGCTTCGTGATCAGGTCGCGCAGCACCGGCTCCAGCGAGCGGAATTCATCCGGCAGCCGCAGGCTCAGGTCGAGGAAGCGGTTGTTGACGGAACGCAGTTCCACCATCACGCTGGTCAGTGAGGTCGCAGGCGACCGGGCGGCGGAAGCATCTGCCGCCACCGTGCTATCTGTGGCGGTTTGCGCCCCGGAGGTGGCGCTTGCGTACCCGGTCATGCTGTAGACTGCCATTCAATTTATCGCATTGCAAAATCCGATTATGTCAAAGCCAAAACCTGCTCCGTTGCCATCGGGCACGGTCGTCGGTGGCTACCAGGTCATCAAGAAGCTGGCAGCGGGTGGCTTTGGCGTCGTCTACCTCGCCGAAGACTCCGACCGGCACCTGGTCGCCATCAAGGAATACCTGCCCTCCTCGCTGGCCGAGCGCGCGCCGGGTGAACTGACGCCGCGCGTCAAGCCCGAGAAGCAGCCGCTGTATCGCCTGGGGCTCAAGAGCTTCTTCGAAGAAGGCCGTTCACTCGCGCAGATCAGCCACCCGAGCGTGGTCAGCGTGCTGAACTTCTTCCGCGAGAACGAAACCGTCTACATGGTGATGAACTACCTGCAGGGCGACACGCTGCAGGATTTCATCGTCACCGCGCGCGACCTGAAGCGCGACAAGGTGTTCCGCGAGTCCACCATCCGCAGCCTGTTCGACGAGATCCTGCGCGGCTTGCGCATCGTGCACCAGCACAAGATGCTGCACCTGGACATCAAGCCGGCCAACATCTTCATCACGAACGAGAACAAGGCGGTGCTGCTCGACTTCGGCGCGGCGCGCGAAGTGCTGAGCAAGGAAGGCAACTTCATCCGCCCGATGTACACGCCCGGCTTCGCCGCGCCCGAGATGTATCGCCGCGACGGCACGCTCGGCCCCTGGACCGACATCTACGCGATCGGCGCCTGCATCTACGCCTGCATGCAGGGCTATCCGCCGAACGATTCCCCGCAACGCATCGAGAAAGACCGCCTCGCGCTGTCGCTCTCGCGGCTGCGCAACGTCTATTCCGACAACCTCATTGAAGTAACCGAGTGGTGCATGTCGCTGGATCCCTTGTCGCGCCCGCAAAGCGTTTTTGCCCTTCAGAAGGAACTGGCGCGCGAGACCGAACGGCGCTACACCAAGCTCAGCTTCAGTGAACGATTGAAGCTGCAGCTCGAAAACCTCACGACCGGCGCGAAGGGCTGAGGTCATGCGATTCACCGTGTACCAGGTCAGCCGCAAGGGTGGCCGCGAGAAGAACGAAGACCGCATGGGCTATTGCTACACGCGGGATTCGGGGTTGTTTGCCCTGGCCGACGGCATGGGCGGCCACCCGGAAGGCGAGGTCGCCTCGCAGCTCGCGCTGCAGACCCTCGCCGCGATGTACCAGCGCGATGCCAAGCCGACGCTGAAGGAGCCGATGCGCTTCCTGCACGAGGCCATCATCGCCGGCCACCATCAGCTGCTGCGCTACGCCACCCAGAAGGCGCTGATCGACACGCCGCGCACCACCGTCGTCGCCTGCGTGCTGCAGGGCAACAACGCGTACTGGGCGCATTGCGGCGATTCGCGCCTGTACCTCGTGCGCGGCGACAAGCTGGTCGCTCGCACCCGCGACCACTCGTACTCCGAACTGCAGGAAACGCTCAGCCACGTCGTGCCGATGGGCGAGCGCTTCAACCGCAACGTGCTGTTCACCTGCCTGGGCAGCCCGGGCAAGCCGGTGGTCGACACCGTCGGCCCGCTGGTGCTGCAAAGCGGCGACCGCCTGCTGCTGTGCTCCGACGGCCTGTGGGGCACGGTCACCGATGCGACGATCACCGAGCAGCTGGCGCGGAACACGCTGGCCGACGCGGTGCCCGAGCTGGTCGAGCAGGCGCTGCGCAACGGCGGCGCGAAGAGCGACAACGTGACGGTGCTGGCCGTCGAATGGGAATCGGCCGAAGACAACGACAGCAACGGTGGCATCTCCACCGACACGCTGGGCGAAGAGGTCTTCGCGTCGACCATCCAGGCGAGCGTGCTGGGCCAGGAAGCGCCCGACGAACTCGACGATGCCGAGATCGAGCGCTCGATCAAGGAAATCAACGAGGCGATCCGCCGCTCGTCGCAGAAAAAGCCCTGACGGCACGCCGGGCGCGTCCCGGCGTAAGCTTCGGCATCATTCGCCCCCGAGTCCGCTCGCGCCTGCCGCGATGCGGACTTTGTCTTTCACGACACCACCTTCGTCGCACCACCTTCACCGCCGCACACCCATGAGCTTCATCCGTACCCAAGGCCGCGCCGCCGACGCGCTTCGCCCCGTCAGCATCCGCCGCCATTTCACGAAGCATGCCGAAGGCTCGGTGCTGGTGTCATTCGGCGACACCCAGGTGCTGTGCACCGCGTCGGTCGAAGAGAAGGTGCCGCCGCACAAGCGCGGCAGCGGCGAGGGCTGGGTGACGGCCGAATACGGCATGCTGCCGCGCGCCACGCACACCCGCAGCGACCGCGAGGCGGCGCGCGGCAAGCAGAGCGGGCGCACGCAGGAGATCCAGCGCCTGATCGGCCGTTCGCTGCGCTGCGTGTTCGACCTGAAGAAGCTCGGCGAGCGCAGCATTCACCTCGACTGCGACGTGATCCAGGCCGACGGCGGCACGCGCACCGCGGCGATCACCGGCGCCTACGTGGCGGCGCACGACGCCGTCAGCTGGCTGCAGCGCAAGGGCCTGATCGTCGAATCGCCGATCCGCGATGCGGTGGCCGCGATCTCGGTCGGCATCGTCGACGGCACGCCGCTGCTCGACCTGGAGTACATCGAAGACTCGGCCTGCGACACCGACATGAATGTCGTGATGACCGCCGCCGGCGGCTTCGTCGAGGTGCAGGGCACGGCCGAGGGCGCGGCCTTCTCGCGCGACGAGATGAGCGCGCTGCTGGGCCTGGCCGACAAGGGCATCCGCGACCTGGTGGCCGCGCAGCGGGCCGCGCTGGCGGGTTGAAGACGATGCGGCTCGTGCTCGCGTCGAACAACGCGAAGAAGCTCGGCGAGTTGCAGGCGCTGTTCGCGCCGCTGGCCATCGAGCTGGTCACGCAGGGCTCGCTGGGCATTCCGGAGGCCGAGGAGCCGTACCTCACCTTCGTCGAGAACGCGCTGACGAAGGCGCGGCATGCCGCGCGCGCGGCCGGTGCCGCGGCGATCGCCGACGACTCCGGGCTGTGCGTGGATGCGCTGAAGGGCGCGCCCGGCGTGCTGTCGGCGCGCTATGCGACGCTGTTCGGCCAGCCGAAGAGCGATGGCGACAACAACCGCGTGCTGCTCGAGCAGATGCACGGGCGCGACGACCGGCGTGCCCGCTTCGTCAGCGCGCTGGTCGCGGTGCGCGAGGCCGACGACCCCGAGCCGCTGATCGCCTTCGGCCGCTGGAACGGCGAGCTGCTGCGCGAGTGCGCGGGCGAAGGCGGCTTCGGCTACGACCCGTTGATGTTCATCCCGTCGCTCGGCCGCTCGGTGGCGCAGTTGAGCGCCGACGAGAAGAACCGCGTCAGCCACCGTGCGATCGCATCGCAGCAGATGCTGGCGCTGATGCGCGAGGTCTGGCACCTTGGCTGACGTCATTCCAATCGGCCCAGCGCCGGACGCACCGGCCGCGCCCGGCGAATCTGCGAACGACATGGTCGCGCGCTACATGCGCCCCGGCACGCTGCAACTCGCGGCGCTGCCACCGCTGTCGCTGTACGTGCACCTGCCGTGGTGCCTGCGCAAGTGCCCGTACTGCGATTTCAACTCGCACGAGAAGTCCGGCGAGCTGCCCGAGGCGCGCTACCTCGACGCGCTGCGGGCCGACCTCGAAGCCGCGCTGCCCTTCGTCTGGGGCCGGCGCGTGCACAGCATCTTCATCGGCGGCGGCACGCCGAGTCTCTTCGCGCCGGCGGCGATCGACCAGCTGATCACCGACATCCGCGCCCGCCTGCCGCTGGAGGCCGGCTGCGAGATCACGCTCGAGGCCAACCCGGGCACCTTCGAACGCGACCGCTTCCGCGGCTACCGCGCGGCCGGCGTCACGCGCCTGTCGATCGGCGTGCAGAGCTTCGACGACGAGAAGCTGCGCGCGCTGGGCCGCGTGCACGACGCCGCGCAGGCGCGCGCCGCGGTGGCCGAGGCGCGCGAGTGCTTCGACACCTTCAACCTCGACCTGATGTACGCGCTGCCGGGGCAGACGCTGGAGCAGTTCGATGCCGACCTGAAGCAGGCGCTCGATTTCAAGCCGTCGCACCTGTCGATCTACCACCTGACGATCGAGCCGAACACCTTCTTCGCGAAGCACCCGCCGGCGATCCCCGACGACGACCTCGCGTTCGACATGCTCGACCGCATCGTCGAACGCACGGCCGCGAGCGGGCTGGCGCGCTACGAGGTCTCGGCCTTCGCGCAGCCGGGCCACCGCTGCCTGCACAACCAGAACTACTGGCAGTTCGGCGACTACCTCGGCATCGGTGCCGGGGCGCACAGCAAGCTGAGCTTTCCGCACCGCGTCGTGCGGCAGATCCGGTTCCGCGATCCGGCCAAGTACATGGCGCAGGCGCTGGCGGGCACCGCGATCGCGCAGGACGAAGAGGTGGCGCGCAAGCAGCTGCCGTTCGAGTTCATGCTGAACGCGCTGCGCTTGGTCGATGGGTTCGAGCTGGTGCGGTTCACCGAGCGCACCGGCATGCCGCTGAGCGCGATCCGCGCGCCGCTCGACAAGGCGCTGGCGCAGGGGCTGGTCGAGCAGGACGGCGGCTGGGTGCGGCCGAGCGGTCGGGGGATGGATTTTCTCAGCGACCTGCAGTCGTTGTTCCTGGCCGATTGAGCCTCAGACGCTGCCGGTGCCGCCGCCGTGGCGCATCACCTCCAGCATCTCGTGCAGGTCGTAGGTCATCACCGCGAGGAAGCCGACCAGCGCGATGTAGCAGACCGCATAGCCCGCCCGCGTCTCGAACGATGCCACGCGGTACGCCTGCGCCGCCGGATCCCCGCGCTGCTTCCACGCGTTCCACAGCTGCGAGCCGGCCAGCACCGCAACGAGCACCAGCATCGGGCTCGGCCGCCACATCACCATCGCCAGCAGCACCGGCACCCCCGCCAGCCACAGCCACGGCGAGATCACCTGCGTGATGCGCCCGCCGTCGAGCGGGCTCAGCGGGATCAGGTTGAACAGGTTCAGGAAGAAGCCCGAGTACGCGACCGCGAGCAACCAGTCGATGTGCTGGTCGCGTGCGACGAAATAGCAGGCCAGCGCACCGAGCGAGCCGATCAGCGGCCCGGCCATGCCGACATAGGCCTCGGTCTCGGCATCGTGCGGCTGGTCCTTCAGCTGGATCCACGCGCCGACGAACGGGATGAAGGTCGGCGCGCCGACCGCCAGCCCGCGTTGCCGCGCCGCGATGAAATGCCCCATCTCGTGCACGAACAGCAGCGCGACGAAGCCGACCGCATAGCGCCAGCCCCAGATGAAGGCATACACGACGACCGACAGCAGCATCGTGCCGCCGGTCGTCAACAGCTTGCCGAATTTCAGGCCGCTGAACAGCAGCAGGAGCAGCTTGATCACGTGTCGGACTTCTTGCGCGAGAAGAACTTGCCGATCACCGCCAGCAGCCCGGCACCGGCCAGCAGCGCGACCTTCGCGAACTTCAGGAAGAACGCCGCGATCACCGCGAACAGCCCGAGCTTCTTGACCGCGACGCCGGCCACCAGCGCGGCCAGCCCGTACTCGGCCACCTTGTCGGTGCTGCTGTTGAAATCGGCATACCCCTTGCCGCCGTTGAAATTCAGCGCCGACAGCAACTGGCCGGCCACCGGCTTGTCGGCCTCGATCGTCGCGCGCGAGGTGATCAGGTTCAGCGTGATGTAGCCCTCGCGGCCGAGCGCGTAGGTGTTGTAGTTGATGCTCTGCTGTGCCTCGTTCTCGCCGGGCGTGCGCGCCGCCATCGACCACACGAGGCGGTGCGCTGCCGCGTCGTAGCTCGGCTTCTGCACCCAGCCGACGATCTCGAGCTCGGGGAAGCCCTGCTCGCGGCGGCGCTTGTTGCCCTCTTCGGTGCCTTCCTTCAGGCTCTTGTACAGGTCGTCGACGTTCCAGTCCTTGGCGTCGTCGTCCTTGATGTAGCCTGCGGCCTCGTAGCGCGCGACCACCAGCCATTGCGGGTCGCCGCTGGATTGCACCAGGCCGATCAGCCGGTCGTCGCTGCTGTTGCCCATCGCCTGCATCAGCCGGCCGGCCTGCGGCTGCGGGACGTATTCCATGCCGGCAGGCAGCTTCAGCACGGCCTGGTCGCGCAGCGTGATGTCGCTCGGCCCCTTGACGGTGGCGGCACGCGCCGCGGCAACGGCCGCCTCGCCTTCCTTCTGGCGGTCTTCGGCCGTGCCGGCCTGCACGGGTGTGAATGCCAGCGCGAATGCGGCGGCCAGGGCCGCGGCGGCGGCGATCTTGATGAACTTCATGGGTCCTCCGGGATGTGTTGTCTGCGTGGCAGTTGTCGGCGCGCCCTCACGCGCCGATCGATGCTATCGCAGCGGCATCGGCGGTGTCTTCACCAAGTCTTGGGATTGCGTGAGTTCTTCGCGCAGCCAGTCGCGCAGCGCGACCAGCGGCGGCCAGTCGCGCAGGTCGGGCGGGTAGACCAGCCAGTAGGCGTAGGCCTCGTCGTCGGGCAGCGAGAGCGGCGACAGCCGCACCAGCTTGCCGTCGCAGATCGCATCGGCCGCGAGCAGCTCGCGGGCCAGCGCCAGGCCCAGTCCCTGCTCGGCCGCCTGCAGCATCAGTCCGGCATCGTTGAAGGCGGCCACCGGGTTCACGCGCACGCGCAATCCGGCCAGTTCGAACCAGCGCGCCCACAGACTCGCACTGCCGAGCAGCGGCTCGTCGGCCAGTGCCTTCGCGTCGCGTCCCTGCAAACGGTGCGCGGCATTCGGCGAGCCGATCGCGATCAACGGCGAATCGATCAGCCGCTCGCTGACCAGCCCCTTCCATTCGCCGTCGCCCTGGCGCAGCGCGGCATGGAAGCCGTCGCGCTTCAGGTCGATCACCTGCTGCGACGCGAACAGCTCGATGCCGATGTGCGGATTGCGCTCGCGCCAGCGCGCCATGCGCGGCAACAGCCAGCGCTGCGCGAACGACGGCAGCAGCGTGACGCGGATGCGGTGCTCGGCCCCCGAGGCAGCCGCCGCCGCCGCGCGCATGCCGTCGTCGAGCTGGGCCAGCGCCGGCTCCACCGCGCGCAGCAGCGCGGCACCGGCCGCGTTCAGCGCGATGCGGCGCCCGCGGCGGTCGAACAGCACGAAGCCGAGTTGCTCCTCGAGCAGCTTGATCTGCTGGCTGACAGCGCTGTGGGTCAGGCTCAGTTCCTCGGCCGCGGCCCGCAGGTTCTCGAGCCGGGCGACGGCGCGGAACGCTGGAAGCGTGTTCAGGGGCAGGCGATGGTTCGGCATGCTGGTAAGCATAGCTGACCAACTCGCGCTGAACAAATCAATTCCGTCCCAGAGGACTGCCTTCTATGCTTACCAGCAACCGAAGCCAGAAGGAGCCCGCCATGACGACGCCGCAAACATTCCAGCCCAGCCTGCCCCTGTGCCGTCCGATTGCCGTGCGCTGGGCCGATCGGTGGCGCGAGGCGCTGCTGGCGCCTGTCGCGGCATGGCATGGGTGGCGCGAGCAACGGCGGCGCGAGCGCCGTTACGACGCGGTGCTCGATTTGAGCCCGCGCACCTTGAAGGACATCGGCGCGCCCGACTGGGTGGTGTCGCACGCGCAGAGCCGGCGCGAGGTCGAAGCGCATCGCGTCGACGATTTCCGCCTCGGCGTGCGCGAGTTGCCCTCGCGTTGGTGACCTGGGTGAACCGCGATCAGACGCGGTTCAGCGACAGGCCCGACGTGCTGCGCAGCCGATCGATCAGGTGCGGCGCGATCTGCGTCAGCGGCAGCACCTCATGCGCCGCGCCCGCGTTGATCGCCTCGCGCGGCATGCCGAACACCACGCAGCTGGCCTCGTCCTGCACCAGGTTGTAGCTGCCGGCGTCGCGCAGTTCGCGCATCGCCTTCGCACCGTCGGCGCCCATGCCGGTCAGCATGATGCCCAGCGCGTTCGGGCCGACGACACGCGCCGCCGACTTGAACAGCACCTCGACCGACGGCTTGTGCCGGTTCACCGGCTCACCGTCCTGCACGCGGGCGATGTAGTTGGCGCCGCTGCGCTCCACGCTCAGGTGCAGCCCGCCCGGCGCGATGTAGGCATGGCCCGGCAGCACGCGTTCACCGTCCTGCGCTTCCTTCACGCGGATGCGGCACAGGCCGTCCAGCCGCGCCGCATAGCTGCGCGTGAAACCGGGCGGCATGTGCTGCGTGATCATCACCGCCGGGCAGTCCGGCGGCAGGTTGATCAGCACTTCCTTGGTCGCTTCGGTGCCGCCGGTGGAGGCGCCGATGAAGATGATCTTCTCGGTCGACAGCCGGCCGAGCGAGGCCATCGGTGCGGCCGGGCGAGCCGGCGCGGCCGTGCCGTCGGCGGCCGGCGCGCTCGCCGGCAAGTGCAGCTTGCGGATGTGGGCCTTCGCCGCGATGCGCACCTTGTCGGTGATGTCCTCGGCCAGCAGCTTCAGGCCGTCGGCGACGCCGATCTTCGGCTTCGCGACGAAATCGATCGCGCCCAGCTCGAGCGCGCGCAGCGTGACATCGGCGCCGCGCTCGGTCAGCGTCGACACCATCACCACCGGCATCGGCCGCAGCCGCATCAGCTTGCTGAGGAAGTCGATGCCGTCCATGCGCGGCATCTCGACGTCGAGCGTGATCACGTCCGGGTTCAGGTTGCGGATCATCTCGCGCGCCACCAGCGGGTCGCTGGCCGCGCCGATGCATTCCATGTCGGGCTGCCGGTTGATGATCTCGGTGAGCAGGCTGCGCACCAGCGCCGAATCGTCCACCACCACCACGCGTGTCTTTGCCATGTTCGTGCCTTGCAGGTTGTCTCGTCGTCGTTGTCGTTGGATGCGGACCTGGTCAGAACAGGTCCACCGAGCCGCCGCCGGTCGCGGCGGGCAAGGCCTTCTGCGCGGCGATGCGGTCCTGCTGCACCAGCGCTTCGGGGTGGGCCGGCGCGAGGCGCTTGACCATCGCCTTGCCGCTGCCGGGCAGGAAGCAGACCTTGCGCGGATAGATGTCGAGCACGTCCTTCGACACGATCGGGATGCGCTCGGTCTTCAGGTACTCGATCACGAAGCTGGTGTTGCGCTCGCCGACGTTCATCGTGTTCATGCCGCTGATGACCTGGCCGCCGCCGAACACCTTGGCTTCCATCGTCATGCGGTTGGCACCACGCTTCATCATCTCGTTGATCAGCAGTTCCATCGCGTACGAGCCGTAGCGGCCCGAATCGCCGGCGCCGTCGGGCAACATGAAGTGGTTCATGCCGCCGACCTTGGCGTTGCGGTCCCACAGGCAGGCGGCGATGCACGAGCCGAGCGTGGTCATGATCAGCATGTCCTCGTCGTGCACGAAGTACTCGCCGGGCAGGATCTTGACCGCGTCGTTCTTGAAGTGCGCGTCGTAGAAGAAGAACGAGGCCTCCCCCGGCTTGCGCGGCGCGCCCTTCAGGCGTTCGAGCCGGGAGCCGGCCGCGGGGGTGTTGGAGCTGATCAAGGCCATGGTCTATCCATATCGGCGGGCGGGAGGGTGTGCTTGAGCAGGCTCAAACCCGTTCGTAGACCGTCTTGCCGCGCAGGCGGAAGATGTCCTTGGAATCCGTGAAATTCTCCGAATGCCCGACGAACAGCAGGCTGCCGGGCTTCATCACGCCGTGGATGCGTTCCAGCACCTTGCGCTGGGTGGGCGCATCGAAATAGATCATCACGTTGCGGCAGAACACGATGTCGAACGGGTCGCCGAGCGACCAGCGCGCGTCCATCAGGTTGTGCACGCGGAACTCGATCATGCGCGCCAGCTCGGGCTTCACGCGGATGAAGCCGCTGTTGTCGCCCTTGCCGCGCAGGAAGTGCGCGCGGTGGTGGGTGGCGGTCAGCCCGCGCGCATCGGCCGGGTAGACGCCGCGGCCGGCGGTGGCGAGCACGTTGGTGTCGATGTCGCTCGCGACGATGCGCACCGCGCTGTGGCCGAGCGCCTCGGCGCAGGTCATCGCGATCGAGTACGGCTCCTCGCCGGTGGAGGCGGCGTTGCACCACACGCGCAGCGAGTGGCCGGCGCGCGCCTTCAGGTCGGAGGCGAGCGCATGGAAATGGTGTTCCTCGCGGAAGAACGAGGTCAGGTTGGTCGTCAGGCAGTTCACGAACTCCTGCCATTCGCGGTCGGCCGACGGGCCGCTGGAGGCCTCGAGCCACTGCAGGTAGCTCGCGAAGCTGCGCTGGCCGGTCTCGCGCAGGCGGCGCGACAGGCGGCTGTACACCATCGCCTGCTTGCCGGCGTGCAGGCTGATGCCGGCACGCTGGTAGATCAGCTGGCGCACGCGCTCGAAATCGGCGTTGCCGAAGCTGAACTCCTGATCGGACGCGTTGCGCAACGCGGCGAGTTCGGCAGGGGACGCTGCACTCATGATGTCTCCAGGCAATCGTTCGGATGTTGTTCGAGACGGGACCAGCGGACTCCGATGCGGACCACCTCCACGCCTTATCGGCTGCCAGTCTGCGGACCTTGAGGCGCCGCCAACGCGGGAGATGGGTACCAATCACCGCGCTATTCCCAGGGGGCGTGAATATGCCCGCTGCTAGACTGAAACCACACAGCCCCTGGTCCGACGTGTCCACATCTCCAGCAGTACCCGCAACGCCAGACCCGAATGCCGCACGACAGCTGCGGCTCGCGGGTGCGCTGCAACTGCTCGGCCAGTCCGGTCACTCCTTGCCCGATCTGGCCCAGGTCGGCCAGACCGCGTGGCTGCAGTCGGTGATCGACGCGCTGTGCGACATCTCCAGCCGCGACGCGTTGACCGGCCTGTCGAACCGCCGCCAGTTCGAGCTGGCGCTGGCCCGCGAGATCGACCGCGTCGCGCGGGCCGGCGAGCCGGCGCTGGTGCTGATGGTCGACATCGACCGTTTCAAGATGGTCAACGACACCCACGGCCATGCGGCCGGCGACCTGGTGCTGAAGGCCGTGGCCGCGTCGCTGATGAGCTGCGTGCGGCCGATGGACACCGTGGCCCGCTTCGGCGGCGAAGAATTCGCGATCATCCTGCCCAACTGCCCGCCGACCTTCGGCCATGTGGTGGCGGAGCGCATCCGCAGCAAGGTCGAAGCGACGCCGGTCACGGTGGCGCGGCGGCAGTCGCTGTCGGTCACGATCAGCCTGGGCGGGGCCTTTGCGCCGCAGTGGGTGCGCTCGTCGGCCACACTGTGGATCGAACGCGCCGACCAGCAGCTCTACCGCGCCAAGCGCGAAGGCCGCAACCGCGCCTGCCTCGAGCAGCCGCCGGTGTCGCTGGTGAGCGCCGAGGAAAAGGGCATGCTGTTCGGTACGTCGCAGTTCCAGGACATTGAATGAGTGTTGAACAAGCGATGAGCACGACAGAAACCGCAGCTCCCGCAGCGCGCGCGCCGTCCGGGCACCGTGCGCGCACCATGGCCGTGACCAGCGGCAAGGGTGGCGTCGGCAAGACCTTCGTGTCGGCCAACCTGGCGGCCGCCTTGGCGCGGCGCGGCGAGCGGGTGCTGGTGCTCGATGCCGACCTCGGCCTCGCGAACCTCGACGTGGTGCTGAACCTGTTCCCGAAGATCACGCTGCACGACGTGTTCACCGGCAAGGCCAAGCTCGAAGACGCGATCCTGCCGGCGCCGGGGGGCTTCTCGGTGTTGCTGGCCGGCTCGGGCCTGGTCGAGTACTCGCGGCTGACCGCCGAGATCCGCGAGCAGCTGCTGAAGATCATCGAGACCGTGGCGCCGCGCTTCGACCGCATCCTGCTCGACACCGGCGCCGGCATCTCCGACGTGGTGCTGTACGCCGTCTCGCTGGCCGACGACGTGCTCGTCGTCGCCACCCCCGAACCCACGTCGCTGACCGATGCCTACGCGACCATCAAGGTGCTCGCGACGCAGCAGCAGCGCACGAAGATCTCGCTGGTGGTGAACCAGGTCAATCGCGCCGGCGAAGGCCGCGTGATCCGCGGGCAATTGCAGCAGGTGGTCGACAAGTTCGTCGCGCCGCAGCTGGCGGGGCCGGATCCGTCGCTGAAGCTCGAACTGCTGGGCGAGGTGCCGATCGATCCGTCGGTGCGCGAGGCGGTGCAGAAGCGGCAGTTGCTGCTCGAATCGCTGCCGGGCTGCGAAGCGGCCAAGGCGATCGTCGCGATCGCCGCCAAGCTTGCCGCATCGTGAGCGAGGCCGCACCCGCTTCCAAGCCGGCCACGCCGTTCGAATGGGTCGGCGGCGAGGGCGTCGTGCGCTCGCTGGTCGACCGCTTCTACGACCTGATGGACCTGGAGCCCGGCTATGCCGCGCTGCGCGCCGCGCACGGCGCCAGCCTGGAGTCGGCGCGCGACAAGCTGTTCTGGTTCCTGTGCGGCTGGCTCGGCGGGCCGCAGCACTACACCGAGCGTTTCGGCCACCCGATGCTGCGGGCGCGCCACCTGCCGTTCTCGATCGGCATCCTGGAGCGCGACCAGTGGCTCGCGTGCATGCACCAGGCGATGCAGGAAACCGAGCTGGACCCGGCATTGATCACGCGCTTGCGCGAATCCTTTTTCCAGACGGCTGACTGGATGCGCAACAAGGGCGTCTGAGCGCCCTCGTTGCGTCTTTCCGATCAGCGGGCGTGCGAGACGCGCACCGCGTTCAGGCCGTCCGACAGCGCCAGCTCGAAGCTGCCACCGCTCGGCAGATCGGCGCTCGACAGCGTGACGCTGCCACCGCGCAGGTCCTGCGCCAGGTTGCGGCGCTGCTCGGTGCCGACCCAGGTCACGGTCAGGTACGGGTGACGCGCTGCATCCCACGTCAGCTTCAACGCACCGCCGCTCTCCTGCACTTGCACCTGCGGTGCCGCTGCGGCCTGCGCACGCTCGGTCGTGCTGGCTGCCTTGGCCTGCGAGTTCAGCAGCGTCTTGGCGCCTTGCAGCACCGTGATGCTCTGGATCGCGCCCGGGTTCGGGACCGTGAAGCCGAAGTGCTGCAGCGTGCTGTTGTGGTCCAGCGTGCGCGGCGCGAACGGGATGTCCGCGGTGCCACTGGCCGACACGATGCGCAGCGTGTACTGGCCGGGCTCGGGTGCTTCCGCGCGGCCCACCAGCGACTTCACCGGGTTCAGCTCGGCCGTGCCGGTCGCACCGATCTCGCCGCTGATCAGCAGCAGGTCTTGCGTGGCCGTCATCGCCGCGGCAGCCGCCTCGTTGACCATCGACTTGTCAGCCGGCGTCAGGTAGGTCTGCATCTTCCGGTAGTTGTAGTCGGAGAAGACCTGGCCACCGCAGTAGCTCATGATGTCGTGGCGATCGGTCGGGCGCGGGTCGTAGAAGGTGTTGCTGTCCGCCAGGTACGGCCACACATAGCGGCCCGACTTGCCGAGGTTGGCGTCCGGGTACGGGTAGGCCGGGTCCGGGCTGCCGGCGCCGCCGCAGGCCGCGTGGGGCAGCGAGAAGTTGTGGCCCATCTCGTGCGCCACGACGTCGCGCACGGTGGTCGGCTGGTCGGGCATGTCGAAGCCGACGCCGGAGTGGCTGCTCAGGTAGGCCAGGCCGGCGAGGCCCCAGGTGCGCTTCGGGATGAAGCCGAAATAGTGGTCATGCTTGGCCGCGCCTTCCAGCGAGTGAAGGTCGGCCAGTTCGCCGAGGATCTTGCCGAACGCATCGCTCCAGCCGTCGTCGGTGGTCGGCAGCGTGGTCACGCGGCTCGACACGTAGGTCGGGTGCGACTGCACGGTGACCGATGAGACCGGGAACAGCGCCTGCAGGTGGGCGCCCTGGCTCACCGGCAGCTTGCCGACAGTGCCGGCGATCTGGATTGCGATCGGTACGAACTTCATCGGCGTGCCGCCGCCGACGCGCGGCGTGATCGTCGTGCCGGCGCTGCTGCCGATCAGTGCGGTCAGCTTGACGCCCGTCTTCACGAGATCGGCCGGCACGGTGGCGGTGTACGAATCGGCAAAGCTCGGCACGGCCGGCACGTTGGCCGGCAGCGCGCCGGTGGGCGCGGTCAGCAGGATGTCCCGGGTGCTGCCGTTGGCGCTCGTCACACGCAGCGTGCCGCTCGGCTTGGTGCCGCCGGTGGCGCCGCTCGTGACGTTGACCTTGACCAGCGCGGCCTTGCCCGAGACCAGCACCAGCGCGCTGTCATCGCTGTTGAACAGCAGCGATTGCGCGACCTGGATGCCCGAGACCGGCGACGTGCCCGTCGGCGGGGTGGTGGTGGTCGGCGCGGTGACCTTCAGCGACGACGCGGCGTCGTTGAAGCCGAGCGACACCAGGTTTGCGGTGTCTGCCGTCAGCGTGATCGAGCTGCCGCCGTAGTTGATGTGCTGGAACAGCTGGACCTTGTAGCCCGCCTTCACCTTCACCGACGAGACGCGGTCGTTCCAGGCCGAGCCGATCCAGGTCGAGTCGGCGCCGGCGCAGAAGCTCGCGCCCTGGTAGTTGATGTGTTCGTAGAAGCAGATCGCGGAGGTGTCGACCGCGGCGGCCGTCACGGCCTCGACCTGCTGGTCAGCAGCGCTCTGTGCGTCGGCGCTCTGCTGGTTGCCGCCGCCGCAAGCGGCCAGCAGCACGGCCACCGATGCCAGCGGCAGCAGCAGGCGATGGGTGGACGAATCGAATGCTCGGGATTGTCGGGACACGGTCTGACCTCCTTGTAGGGTGCGCCTATCGCGATCGCGAATGCGCGTTGTGGTCAAAACCGTGCAAAGTTCATACCGATCGACTTGCAACCATCGGTGAAACAGGGTTGACAGGCCGATTTTTGACAGCGCTTTCAGATGTTTTCGAACGCCTTGCCCGTGCGCTGTCGAGGAGGGCGCCGACGCCCTAGTCCCATGCGGTGTAACGCGCCTCCCACGGGTTAGGGGGATGAAGGGCCGCGTGGCATTTGTTGCCTTGCTTACGACCCGACGCGCATGCGACGAAGCACGCCAGATCGTGACGCGGTATGACGTCAGCGCAGCGCGCGAAGCAGCACGATCACCGCGCCGTGACCGCCTTCGTCGCCGCGCGCCTGCACGAAGGCGAGCACGTCGGCCTTCTGGATCAGCCAGCTGCGCACCTTGCCCTTGAGCACCGGTTCGCGGCCGGGCGAGCCGTTGCCCTTGCCATGCACGACGCGCACGCAGCGCATGCCGCCGTGCACGGCATCGTGGACGAAGGCGGTGAGCCGCTCGCGCGCGGCGTCGCGGCGCAGGCCGTGCAGGTCGACCTCGCCCTGGATGGCCCAGCCGCCGCGGCGCAGCTTGCGCAGCACGTCGATGCCGATCTCGGGGCGGCGGTAGGACAGCTGGTCGTCGGTCTCGAGCAGCGTGACCGGGTCGAACTCGTCGGAGAGGGATTCGCGCAGCGCGCGCTCTTCATCCAGCTCGCGCTGGCGCGGCTCGGGCGAAGGGGGCGTTGGCAGCGCGTGGCGACGGCCGCTGGGCGCCATCGGCTGCACGCGCCCGACGCTGGCCGAGAACAGGTTGGCCTCGCGCAGCCGGCGGGCTTCTTCCTCGCGGGCACGGGCCTCGCGCTCGGCCGCTTCGCGCTGCGCCTGCTTCAGCGCCTCGCGGATGTCGGCCAGGTCCTGCAGGCTGCGCAGGGTCACAGCAGGCCTCGCTCCACGAACGAGACCACCTCGGTGTCGCCGACCACCAGGTGATCGAGCACGCGCACGTCGATCATCGCGAGCGCCGATTTGAGCGTCTGCGTCAGCGCCTCGTCGGAGCGCGAGGGCTGCGCCGAGCCGGAAGGGTGGTTGTGCGCGAGGATCACCGCGGCGGCGTGCAGCTGCAGCGCGCGCTTCAGCACCTCGCGCGGGTAGACGCTGGCCTGCGTCAGCGAGCCGCGGAACATCTCTTCCATCTGGATCAGCCGGTTCTGCGCATCGAGGAACAGCACCGAGAACACCTCGTGGCCGCGCCCGCCGAACTGCAGCCGCAGGTAGTTCTTGACGTTGACGATGTTGTCGAGCACCGGCCGCTTGGTCATCTGCTGGCCGAGCGAGCGGCGTGCCAGCTCGAGCACCGCGCTGACCAGCGCCCGCTTGGCGGGCCCGAGGCCCTTGATGCGCTGCAGCGCCTGAGGATCGGCCTGCAGCAGCCCGGTGAGCCCCCCGAAATCGTCGAGCAGGCGCTGCGCGAGGTTCAGCACCGAATCGCCCTTGACCCCGGTGCGCAGCAGCAGCGCGACCAGCTCGGCATCGGCCAAAGCCTGCGGGCCGCGGGCCAGCAGTTTTTCACGCGGGCGGGCGTCGGCGGGCAGGTCTTTGAGCAGCATGGGCATGATCCGGCGGAACGGCGGGGCGCCGCACCTAAAATTGAGTCCAGTCTACCGAACCAGGATTTGCCTTGACCCACGTTCAACAGGGATCGTTCCTGACCCTGCACTACCGGCTGGCCGGCCCCGATGGGGTCGACCTGATCAACACGTTCGCCGACAAGCCGGCCACGCTCTCGCTGGGCAGCGGAGAGCTCTCGCCGGCGATGGAAGCGCGCTTGATGGGCTTGGCCGAAGGCACGCGGGCATCGTTCGAGCTGGCCGCCGGCGAGGCCTTCGGCGAGCGCAACCCCGACATGCTGCAGCGTGTGAAGCTGGCGCTGCTGCACGAGCTGGGCGACCCCGACGAGCAGTACCACCTCGGCGACGTGGTGCAGTTCCCGACGCCCGACGGCCAGGCCTCGTACGCCGGCGTGGTGCGCGAGGTGGGCGGCGACTGGCTGCTGTTCGACTTCAACCACCCGCTGGCGGGCCGGCCGGTGACCTTCGAAGTTCAACTGATCGGGGTGCTGTGATGGGCGAGAACCACATGACGACAAGCCACACGCTGGACGAAGTGCTGCTGGCCGAGCCGCGCGGCTTTTGCGCCGGGGTCGACCGCGCGATCGAGATCGTCGAGCGCGCGATCAAGAAATTCGGCTCGCCGATCTACGTGCGCCACGAGATCGTGCACAACACCTACGTTGTCAACGACCTGAAGGCCAAGGGCGCGATCTTCATCGAGGACCTGGCCGACGTGCCGCCCGGCGCCACGCTGGTGTTCAGCGCGCACGGCGTGTCGCAGGCGGTGCGTGCCGAGGCGGCGCAGCGCGGCTTCAGCGTGTTCGACGCGACCTGCCCGCTGGTCACCAAGGTGCACGTCGAGGTGGCCAAGCTGCACAAGGAAGGCTACGACTTCATCATGATCGGCCACAAGGGGCACCCCGAGGTCGAGGGCACGATGGGCCAGCTGAACGAAGGCATCTACCTGGTCGAGGACGTGGCCGACGTCGGGCGCGTGCAGGTGGCGCAGAGCGAGAAGCTGGCGGTGGTGACGCAGACCACGCTGTCGGTGGACGATGCGGCCGAGATCCTGGCTGCGGTGAAGAAGCGGTTTCCGCTGGTGCGCGAGCCCAAGCAGCAGGACATCTGCTACGCCACGCAGAACCGGCAGGATGCGGTCAAGGTGATGGCGCCGCAGGTCGACGTGCTGATCGTCGTCGGCAGCCCGACCAGCTCGAACAGCAACCGCCTGCGCGAACTGGGCGAGCGGCTCGGTGCCGACGCCTACATGGTCGACCAGCCCGAAGACCTGCAGCCGCAGTGGTTCGACGGCAAGCGGCGCGTCGGCCTGACGGCCGGTGCCTCAGCGCCCGACATCCTGGTGCAGCAGGTGATCGAGCGGCTGCGCACGCTGGGCGCGGTGTCGGTGCGCAAGATGCCGGGCGTGATCGAGACCACGCACTTTCCGCTGCCCAAGGGCCTGGGCGACAAGTCCATGGCCGACGTCTGATTTCCTGAATTTCGATCCATCTACCTAGAGAGACTCATGCTCGACATCACCCTGCTGCGCAAAGACCTGGCCAGCGTCGTCACCTTGCTCGAGAAGCGCAAGTCGCCGCAACCGTACCTCGACGTCGCGCAGTTCCAATCGCTGGAAGGCGAGCGCAAGACACTGCAGACCCGCACCGAAGAGCTGCAGGCCAAGCGCAACAGCCTGTCGAAGCAGATCGGCATGCTGAAAGGCAAGGGCGAAGACACATCGGCCGTGATGGCCGAGGTGGCGGGCCTCGCCGATGAGCTGAAGGCCTCGGGCGATCGGCTGGAGGCGATCCAGGCCGAGCTCTCGGTGATGCTGATGAGCGTGCCCAACCTGCCGCATGCGAGCGTGCCCGAGGGGGCCGATGAATCGGGCAACCTCGAGGTGCGGCGCTGGGGCGAGCCGCGCAGCTTCGACTTCACGGTGAAGGACCACGTCGACGTGGGCGCGCCGCTGGGGCTGGATTTCGACACCGGCGCGAAGCTCTCGGGCTCGCGCTTCACCTTCTTGCGCGGGCCGATCGCGCGGCTGCACCGGGCGTTGGCGCAGTTCATGCTCGACGTGCAGACCGAGAAGCACGGCTACACCGAGTGCTACACGCCGTACATCGTCAACCGCGAGGTGCTGGAAGGCACCGGGCAGCTGCCGAAGTTCAAGGAAGACATGTTCTGGGTGAGCCGCGGCGGCGACGAGACGCAGGCCGAGCAGTACCTGATTTCCACGTCGGAGATCTCGCTGACCAACAGCGTGCGCGAGCAGGTGCTGGCCGAGAGCGTGCTGCCGATCAAGCTGACGGCGCACAGCCCGTGCTTCCGCTCCGAGGCGGGCAGCGCCGGGCGCGACACGCGCGGGATGATCCGCCAGCACCAGTTCGACAAGGTCGAGATGGTGCAGATCACGCACCCTGAGAAGAGCTACGAGGCGCTCGAAGAGATGGTGGGCCATGCCGAGGCGGTGCTGAAGCTGCTGGAGTTGCCGTACCGCGTGGTGGCGCTGTGCGGGGGCGACCTCGGCTTCGGCTCGACCAAGACCTACGACCTGGAGGTGTGGCTGCCGGCGCAGAACACGTATCGCGAGATCAGCTCGTGCTCGAACTGCGAGGCCTTCCAGGCGCGGCGCATGCCGGCGCGGTTCAAGAACGCGCAGGGTAGGAACGAGCTGGTGCACACGCTGAACGGCTCGGGCCTGGCGGTGGGCCGCACGCTGGTGGCGGTGCTGGAGAACCACCAGAACGCCGACGGATCCGTCACGGTTCCGGAGGCTTTGCGGCCGTATCTGGGCGGGCAGGTGGTGCTGAAAGGCTGAGGGGAGGGCGGAACGGCCCTTTTCCTGGGCTAGAATCCGCGGCTCGGCAGTTGACCCGCCGAAGCCCCAGTTTCAGGAGAGGTGGCAGAGTGGTCGAATGTACCTGACTCGAAATCAGGCGTACCGCAAGGTACCGTGGGTTCGAATCCCACCCTCTCCGCCAGTGATAGATCCGGCAAAGTTCGCCGAAGTCCGAGAAAGCCCCGACAACCCTTGTGTTTCGGGGCTTTTTTCATTCGCGCGGCGGAGAACTTCCTGGGCCACGCTGGACGTGGCGATGCGCCTGGCCGAGCCGACGCGCGAAGGGCTGCCGACGCCGATCGCCGCGGTGCGCGAACACCCAATTTGACGTGGCCGCAAGACGTGCAAATGTTCTGCACAGTTGATTTCTAGACTCGCCCGATCGACGCCACCGCGCAGTGCAACCCGGTGTCGAAAGGAGAAGACATGAAGAACTGGACGCAGTTTCTGACGATGTTGTCGTTGTGTGTTTCGCTCGTGGTCGTCAGGGCAATGACCGTCGTGATGGATGCGTTCGTGCTGCACATCGAACGAAGGGCCGAGCGGATCTACCTGCAGGCCCAGGGCCTCGCCGTGAGCCTGGCCCGCGCCTACCTCCGGCACGTCAGGCTGGACATCGACCCACGGTGCCCCGCATGCCGCAGCGGCCTGCAAGTGGTTGAGCGGGCGGAAGCGGTGCCCGGCCAGTCGATCGTGGCGGTGGTGGACGTGAGCTGCCAATGCGGGCTGTGCAACTCGCGCTTCGGCATGCCGCGGCATGGTGAAGACGAGCTGATCTAGGCCGCCGAGCCTCCCGGCGGGACAGGCAGGTCAGGCCTCGCGGCGTGGTGAAACGCGCCGTGAGGCTCGCCCGATTTTGCTGATGAAATCGATGCCTCGGGCGCGACGCCATAGCGAATCGGCATGTCGCCATCTGGCTTTCAGATGTCCCTCTTCAGAGGGGCCTTGCGCGGGTGCAAGCCGTGGCTAGACTGCGCCGGGTCATCGGGAGAAAAAAGACAATGGCTTTCGTCAACGAGTACATCAGCGAGGCAGATGCGCTGGCGCACGCACCACCGCAGCCGTGGGTGGTTCATTCGCCTCGCGTGCTTTCGGTCCCGGGCTTGTTGCTCGCCAGCGAGTGCGCTGCGCTGATAGAACTGGCCGAGCAGCGAGGCTTTGGCGAGGCGACGGTGCGAACGGACGCGGGCCGCAGTTCATGACCAATGTGCGCAACAACGAACGCGCGCAGTTCGAGGCGCCGGAATGGATCGATCTGCTGTGGCGGCGGATGGCTGCGATGCCGCTTCGCCGGAGGCGCCACGGATTTCCGGACCTTCGAGATCGTGCCGAAGGTGGGCAGCGGCTTGCTGTTCATTCATCACACGTGGCATGAAGGGGCCGCGGTGACGGAGGGGGTCAAGTACGTGCTCAGGTCGGACGTGATGTACGGCGTGCCTTGAAAGGAAACATCGTGGCGTTCGTGAATGAGTACATTGGCGATGAGGACAGGCAGGCGTATGGCATCGAGGCGATCGATCAGAACTTCGTGACCGGAGGAACAAATTCCCGCCAATGGACGATCGATCGAGAACGCGACATCTACTTTCGCGTGGTTGCGAGGGGGCGAGAGGAGGTCGCGCATCAGTCGACCTGGACCCTGTTCTGGCACGGGGAACTCATCGTGGTCGATCTGTCGCTTGTGTACATCATCAGCAGCGACGGAAAGAGCGGCGCGGTCCGCTACCAGTTGCGTCAACTGCGCCTGCCGCCGTATCTCGACGCGAGCGAGACGAGGTGATGTCGGATTTGCGCGAGGCCTTGTTTGCCTACAGGGATGGGGGTGTCTATGCGGTGGCGAGTTCTTTTGCTTTGGTGGTTGAGTAGCGGTTGCCGAGCTGACGATCATCAACTGGTACGTGGGCACGGCCAACAAGATCGAGACGATCAAGCTGGCCGATGGCACGCGACGGTTCCGGTCACGGTACTGTCGAGCAGCGTGCCCACCGAGAAGGCCATGCCGGGCGTGGTGACGGGCTGGGACGCGATGGCTGCCTCGCTGTCGAGCACACCGGTTCGCGAAGGCCTGCCGACGCCGCTGCACGCCGGCGAATCGCCGACGACACCGTCAGCGCATGAGCTCGCCTTCTCGTCGCCATCGACCCGGTGGCACGGTCCCTTGTCTCTGCGGCAGATGGCAGCTTGACGACACTCGCAGCGGAGAATCGCACGATGCGCGTCTTGGTGATCCATCAGAACTTCCCCGGCCAGTTCGGCCAGCTCGTCACGGCCTGGGCCAAGCGCACGGGCTGGGACGTGCGCGCACTCGGCCGCGAGACGGCGCCCGGGCTGCCCGGCTTCGACGGCCTGCTGAACTACAAGCTCGCGCGCGCACCGCATGCGCAGCAGCACGGCTACCTGCGGCAGATGGAATCGGCCACGCTGCATGGCCAGGCGGCGGCGCGCGCGATGCTGAAGCTGCGCGACCACGGCTTCAAGCCGGACGTGATCCTCGCGCACCCGGGCTGGGGCGAGACGCTGTATGCGAAGGACGTGTTCCCCGGCGCGCGCCTCGTGCACCTGTGCGAGTGGTACTACAACGCCGACGGCCAGGACCTGGGCTTCGATGCGGAGTTTCCGATCAGCTTCGACGACCGCGCGCGCATCCGCACCTGGAACGCGCTGCACACGCTGAACCTGACGAACTGCGATGCCGCGGTCACCCCGACGCAGTGGCAGCGCAGCCGGCACCCGGAGATCTTCCTGCCGAAGATCGGCGTGCAGCACGAAGGCATCGACACCGACGGCCTCGCACCCGATGCGAATGCGGCGATCCGCACGCGCAGCGGCGTGGTGCTGAAGGCGGGCGACCCGGTCGTCACCTACGTGGCGCGCAACCTCGAGCCGTACCGCGGCTTCCACATCTTCATGCGCGCGCTGGAGCGGCTGCAGAAGCAGCACAAGAAGTGCCACGCGATCATCGTCGGCGGCGATGGCGTGAGCTACGGCAAGCGCGTGCGCGATGCGACGAACTGGCGCGAGAAGATGCTGCAGGAAGTGACGCTCGATCCGGCGCGCACGCACTTCACCGGCAAGCTGCCGCGCGCGCAGTACCTGAAGGTGCTTCAGGTGTCGGCGGCGCATGTCTACCTCACCTACCCGTTCGTGCTGAGCTGGTCGCTGCTGGAGGCGATGGCCTGTGGCGCGGCCATCATCGGCTCCGACACCGAGCCGGTGCGCGAGGCCGTCACCGACGGCGAGACGGGCGCGCTGGTGCCGTTCTTCGACGTGGCGCGCATCGCCGAGGCCACGGCCGGCGCGCTCGAAGGCGGCAGTGCCTGGACCGCCCGCCGGCTCGCCGCTCGCCAGCATGCACAGCGCTATTCGATGCAGGCGGGCCTGGCCGGCTACGACGCTTTGCTGACCGCGTCATCCCCCAAAGTGGGGACGCCGATTCCCTGAGGAATCGGCCCCGCGCTGGCTAGACTGCACCACACAAAATCGGGAGTGAGCCTCCATGACGAGGACGAGGGGTGGGGCGCCGCAAGCGGTGCCGCCACAGCAGCTGCTGTGGGCATTGGGATCGATCTGTTCGCTGCACCGTCAGCCGTTCTCGGCCGAGTTGGTGGCGCGGGAGTTTCCGCCGCCCTGCACGCACGCGACGGTGATTGCGGCAGGCCGTGCGCTCGGCCTGAAGATCCGGCAGATCACGCTGAAGCCGGCGCGCCTGGAACGCATGGTGTTCCCGCTGCTGGTGGCGCTGAAGGCCGATGCCGCGGACGATGCGGCGCCGGTGTTCGGCATCGTGACCGCCGCGGTCGACGGCAAGGTGGTGCTGTTCAAGGCCGGCAGCGCGACGGCGAGCGAGCTCGATGCCGAGGCGTTCGCGCAGGCGATCACAGGCGAGGCCTGGCTGGCGGTGCCGGTCACTGCCGCAGCGGCCGACCCCGATGGCGCGGCCGGGGCGCCACGCTTCGGCTTCCGCTGGTTCGTGCCTGAGCTGATGAAGCACCGCGAGGTGTGGCGCGACGTGCTGCTCGCGTCGCTCGCGCTGCAGCTGATCGCATTGGCGACGCCGCTGTTCACGCAGGCCATCATCGACAAGGTGGTGGTGCACCGCACGCAGAGCACGCTGATCGCGATCGGCATCGCGATGCTGATCTTCACCGTCTTCACCAGCCTGCTCAGCTGGGTGCGGCAGTACCTGGTGCTGCACACCGGCAACCGCGTCGACGCGGTGCTGGGCGCGGCCATCTGGGAGCACCTGCTGCGGCTGCCGCTGCGCTACTTCCAGCACCGGCCCACGGGGGTGGTGGCGGCGCGGCTGCATGCGGTCGAGACGATCCGCGAGTTCGTCTCGGGCGCGGCGGTCGGGCTGGTGCTCGACCTGCCGTTCCTGGTGATCTGCCTCGGGCTGATGTTCTGGTACAGCGCCTTGCTGACCTGCATCGCGCTCGGCATCCTGGCGGTCATCGCGGTGGTGAGCGTGGTGATCGCGCCGCTGTTCCAGGCGCGGCTGAACGAGCAGTTCCTGCTGGGCGCGCGCAACCAGGCCTTCGTCACCGAGCACATCGCCGGCTTCGAGACGGTGAAGAGCCTGCAGATGGAGCCGCAGCTGCGGCAGCGCTTCGCCGGCTACCTGGCGAGCTACCTGCAGTCGGGCTTCAAGACCAAGCAGACGGCCAACACCTACAACATCTTCGCGACCACGCTGGACCAGGTGCAGACGCTGCTGATCCTGATGATGGGGGCGTACACGGTGATGACCGAGCCGAGCTTCACGATCGGCATGCTGGTGGCCTTCCAGATGTTCGCCGGCAAGCTGAGCCAGCCGGTGCTGCGCATCGTCGGATTGTGGAGCCAGTTCCAGCAGGCCTCGCTGAGCGTGCAGCGGCTGGGCGACGTGATGAACGCGCCGGCCGAGCCGTACTCGATCACGCCGCAGCGGCAGACCGGCGGCGCCGGCCGCATTGAGGTGCGCAACTTGGGCTTCCGGTATGCCGATGACCTGCCGCTGCTGTACCAGGACCTGAGCCTGAGCATCCAGCCGGGGCAGACGGTGGCGATCATGGGCCCGTCGGGCACCGGCAAGAGCACCTTCGCGAAGCTGCTGATGGGCTTCTACCAGCCGAGCCAGGGGCAGATCCGCATCGACGACGTCGACATCCGCCACATGGCCGCCAACGAGCTGCGCGCGCACTTCGGCGTGGTGCCGCAGGAGACGGTGCTGTTCAGTGGCAGCATCTTCGACAACCTGCGCGCCGGCAACCCGGCTGCGAGCTTCGAGCAGGTGGTGCAGGCCGCGAAGATGGCCGGCATCCACACGACGATCGAGGCGCTGCCGCAGGGCTATCAAACGGAGATCGGCGAGCGCGGCAGCGGCCTGTCGGGCGGGCAGAAGCAGCGGCTGGCGATTGCGCGTGCATTGCTCAAGGGCCCGAAGGTGCTGATCTTCGACGAGGCCACATCGGCGCTCGACCACGACACGGCCGAGAGCTTCGCGAAGACGATCAACGCGCTGAAAGGGCGGGTGACGATGCTGTTCATCACGCACAACCTGCCGAAGCTGTTGAAGATCGATGCGGTGGTGCAGCTGCATGCGGAGGGCGGGCAGATGCTGCAGGCGGTGGCGCAGGAGTCTGCGCATCGTGGGATGGCCGGCGAGGGGACGGGCGCTCATGGATGACGCCCTGTCGTTTCGGGGTCGGTGGCCCCAAGGCCTTCGTCTCTTCTGGCTCCTGCTGAATAGCTCCCTCTTGTTTTCGTATCTCGCGTTCATCGCTTGGTATGAGCTGACGAATACGGCTGACCGTGAATTGCAGGGCGCGGACAAGGTGTTCTCGGTGGTGCTTTCGGCAATTCAATTGTTTCCGGCTGCAGTTTTCCTGCTGATTTTCCTCAGGTCACCATCTCTTCTGAGGCTCGGCAAGTGCCTTGTCTTTCAGATGGTTTCCATCGTGCTGGCAAATGCAATGGCTTTTCTTGTAGGGTTCTTTTATTTACGGCACGTGTCGGGGTTCAATTTCTCATAACCAACATCAGGGCGGAGTAAATCATGGCGAATCCAATTTCCATCAGTGGTGATGAGATCACCTATCAGTATAAAGAGCTGAAAGTAAAGTTCAACATGAAGACGGGGGAAGTCACCACGCTTGGCGCTGGTGGGGTCACCTTCAAGCCGTCGGAGAAGATCGCCGATCTCGCGTTCGATATTCCGGGAGTGCCCGGCCTGAAATACAAAATAGACAGCGATGGCAAGGGTAATGTTTCCCTCAAGTTCGGACTGCTCACTGCCAAACTGTCATTCAATGCGGCGACTCAGCAGACTACAGGCTTGGAATTGGATATCGGTTGGAGCAAGGCAGCTATTTCCGGAGAGCTCAAGACCAAGATATCGAAGAATGCAGATGGAAATTATGTCGGCGAGCTATCCGGAGAAGCAAAGGTGTTCGGCTTTGAGCTCTCAAAGGTCGGCCCAAAAAAAGTGGAACTGGATACGCACGACCCAGCAAACGGATTGCTTTTTTTCAAGTGGCTCCCTTATTCAGATACGACAATCGAGAGGGCTAGGGACAATTTGAAGAAGACTCATCCAGAGCAGGATGCCTACAACCAGATCTCGTCGACCATCGTCGGAGCGACGGACCTTTCCAATCAAGACAAGGCAAAAGTTCTGGCGGGGGTAGCTGCGGCTGTATTCGACGTCGAGATTCCTCAATCTTTCGTCGATGGACTGGCGCGGTTGACCGGCGCGTTGTCGGGAAACGCTCTGATCGCTGCGTTCGATGCGGTCATGACAACCGCCTTCCCGGCCTTGGCGGCTGGAAGGTCTTCAGTGCTCGGCAGCCTGTTCGCACCTACGAGCGAAACCAGCACGAAGATCGATCTGAACAACACGTCCTGGAGGGCGGCCGCCGAGGCGGACTATCGCCTTGCTGCCGGCTTGGCGGATGGTGCCGGTGACAGCGGCAGCAAGCGTTTCGACTCGGCTTATGTGGGGGCCGGTGCCGTCTCTGGCGATGCGGCAGCGAACCTGATCATCGGCAGCGCGGCCGCCGACATCCTGTTCGGCAATGCGGGGGACGATGTCCTGATCGGCGGAGGCGGGAACGACGTCCTGGCGGGTGGTGCCGGCAGCGACGAACTGCGTGGTGGCGCCGGGGACGATCGGCTCGACGGTGGCGCCGGGGATGACAGCCTGCTTGGTGGCGAAGGCATCGACATCTACGCGATCACCGCGGGTGAGGGCTTCGACACGGTGCTCGACTCCGACGGTGCAGGTATCATCAACTTCACGGTGAACGGCACGAGCGTGCAGCTCAAGGGCGGCAAGGCCGTGGCCGGATCCGCCAACACCTGGGTCAGCGACGACGGCCAGATCTTCTACAGCCTGATCGACAGCCAGAGCGCGTCGGGGCAGAAGGACTTGATCGTCTCCAGCGCGCAAGGCGCCTTCTGCATCGCCAACTTCAAGCCCGACCAGTTCGGCATCAAGTTCGATGCGGCGCCCACTCCGGTGCAAATTGCGCCTTCGGTGCGCGATGCGTTGGGCGACCAGGAGGTCGTCGTCAACGGCGTGGACATCGGCGGGCCCACTCTGCTCGGCGGCCATGACCGATTCATCATTGCGGGCAACGCGCCCGGTGTGATCCTGCCGTTTTATCGCGGCACCCCGGACCTGTCCACGCACGATCGACCGGGCGACGAGCTGGATGGCGGCGGCGGCAACGACATCATCGTCAGCGGCATGGAAGATGGGAGCGTCATCGCGCCCGTCGGGGTGTTCGTGGAATCCATCAATCAGGACATCGGCAACGACACGCTCTTTGGAGGCGCCGGTGTCGACATCCTGAGCGGTGGCAACAAGAACGATCAGCTGTTCGGAGGCGACGGCGCGGACTTCCTGTTCGGTGGACGCGGTGCCGACATGCTGTACGGCGGCGCTGGCGACGACCTGCTGTTCGCCAGCCACTCGTTCAACGTCTGGGGCAGCGGCAAGTGGTGGTTGCCCGCCGACGAGTACGACCTCCTCAGCCAGGCCGATCGTGACACCGGCAAGTACGGGCGCTTTGCATCGCTCGGCGCCGGCGAAGTGGAGGTCGGCCGCGGCCAGCAGTGGCAGGTCACCGTGACGACCGGCGCCGATGGCGGCAAGGTCTACCGGTTCAACGGCGTCGAAGTGGCCGATACCAGCAATCAGCGGCCCGGTGGCCTGAACTACCTGCTGTGGAACGAGTACGTCAACGCATCTGCGCCGGCACGCGGCGACGATGGTGACTTCCTCGATGGCGGGACGGGCAATGACCTGCTTGTCGGCTCGGCAGGCGCCAACATCCTGCTGGGCGGCGCAGACGACGACATGGTCTACGGGCGCGGAGGTGCCGACGTGGCCTTCGGCGGCACGGGCAACGACTACCTGCTCGGCGACGGTGTCAATGGCGCCACGGCACAGAGCTGGACATATACCGCAGCCGGCGACGAAGGCGCGGATTACCTCGACGGCGAGTCAGGCAACGACACGCTGCGCGGAGGCGGCGGCAATGACACCCTGCTCGGCGGTGCCGACAACGACAGGCTGTGGGGCGATGCCGGCAGTGACAACATGGACGGCGGCGATGGCGACGACCAGCTCTCGGGCGACGATGTCGAGGGCATCCTGCCGGCCAGCCAGCACGGCGCCGACACGTTGAAGGGCGGTCAGGGGGCCGACACGCTGCTCGGCGGCGGCGGCAACGACCTGTTGAGCGGCGGTGATGGCAACGACTGGCTCTCGGGCGAGAACGAAGACGCCACCAACGCCGTCTCCACCTTGACCGGCGACGACACGCTCGACGGCGGTAGCGGAGCGGACACGCTGGTCGGCGGCAACGGCAACGATCTGCTGACCGGTGGAGCCGGCAATGACCTGCTCTTCGGCGGTGCCGGCAACGACACGCTGGACGGCGGTGCCGGCCTGGACCTGATGTCCGGCGGCGCCGGCGACGACACCTACATCCTGCATGCCGGCGACCTGACCATCGACGGCACCGTGGCCGACACGATCTCCGACACGCAAGGCGTCAACAAGGTCGTGTTTGCCGATGAGGCCGTGGTGGCCACCGGCAAGGGAGCAGTCCCGGGCGACCTGGTCGTCGTGATGGACGGCGGCGCGCGGGTGGTGATCCAGGGTGGCCTGCGAGGCAATGCGGTCAGCTCGTTCGAGATGGCGGATGGCACGACCCAGTCGCTCGCGCAGTTGCTGCGCTCGACGCTTGTCGACAGCGTCTCCCTCACGACGGACGGCAGCTCGCGCTCGCTGGCCGGCGGCAAGGCGGCCGATACGCTGAACAGCTTCGACGGCAACGCGCGCCTGGAAGGCGCCGGCGGCGACGACATCTACAACTGGAACGGCGGCGGCGTCACCATCGCGCTGAGCCAGGGCGACGGCATGGACCTGCTGCAGGGCTCCGCGCTGCTGTCCGAGGCCGGCGTCTCGCGCGATCCGAACGTGATCGAGTTCGCCGACAACGTGGCCCCCGACAGCGTGCGGCTGGAATGGCGTGTCGTCGACCGCGCGCCGCGGCTCGTACTCGCCTACGGCAGCGGAACCGACTGCGCCGTGCTGCAGTTCAACGGTGCCGACTGGGCCTATGTGTCGACTTCGTTCGACCGCGTGCGTTTCGCCGATGGGTCCACGCTGAGCTTCCAGGAGCTCGCCGCGCGTGGCGTGCGGCTCGATGCAACGGCTACCGGCAGCAGCGTCGGCGGCACATTCCTTGACGAGGTGCTGCGTGGCAATGCGCTGGCCAACACGCTGACCGGGGGCGGCGGCAACGACACCTACGTCTTCGGTCGTGGCGACGGCGCCGACCGCATCGGCAACACCGATCGCGGCCAGACCGATGTCGAGGTGGTGCAGTTCACCGCGGATGTCCTGCCCTCGGACCTGATCTGGGTCCAGCACGACGACGACCTGATCATCCGCATTCGCGGCACCAGCGACCAGCTGACGGTGACGGGCGCCTTCTCGACCAACCCGATGAACCAGTACCGATTCGCGGATGGCTCGGCGTTCACCACGGCATCCCTGCCGCTGGCGAGCGGCAACGAGCAGGCCACCACCGGTGCCGACCAGATCTACACCGGGGCCGCGGCCGACGCGATCGACGCGTTGGGCGGCAACGACAGCGTGCAGTCCGGCGCCGGTGACGACACCCTGCTGGGCAGCGGCGGCGACGACGTGCTCGACGGCGGCACCGGCAACGACGTGCTGGACGGCGGCGCCGACTACGACGTGCTGAAGGGTGGTGCCGGCAACGACACCTACCTGTTCAACCCAGGGACGGGCAGCGACCGCGTCATCGATCTCGATGGCAGCAACGCCAATGTGATCCAGGTCGGTGCCGGGTTCTCAGCCGCCGACATCACGCTCGTGCGCACCGATCAGGACGGTGGTGGAGCGTCCTCCACCAGCGATTCGCTGATCCTGGTGCATGGCCCCTCGGGCGCCCAGATGTGGATCGACCAGTTCTTCCAGCCCGGCGGCCAGGGCGTGGCCAGCATCCGCTTCGCCGACGGCAGCACCTGGAGCTACGCCGACGTGGTCGCTCGCGCCGGGGCCAGCATCCATGGCCCGGCCGACACGCAGACGGGGGGCATCGGCGACGATGTCTTCTCGATCGACAACTCGTCCGACGTGATCATCGAGCAGGCCGGCGGCGGCACCGACACGGCGCGCAGCACGGTGACGTACACGCTGCCGGACAACGTCGAGAACCTGGAGCTGACCGGCTGGATGCCGATCTCGGGCTACGGCAATGCGGCGGCCAACGTGCTGCGTGGCAATGCCGGCAACAACGTGCTGGACGGCGTGGGCGGTGCCGACACCTTGTACGGCGGCGCCGGCAACGACTGGTACTACGTCCTCGACCGCACGCGCTACGCCGGCGTCGATCGCAGCTTCTTCGCGCCGGTCACGCCGAACGTCGTGGAGCTCGCGGGCCAAGGCATCGACACGCTGCAGAGCAACGCGTTCGGCGTCACGCTCCCCGACAACGTGGAGAACCTCTACGTCGGCTCTCTCATCAAGGCCAGCGGCATCTTCTACAACGCCAACGACGTGTTGCGCTACACGTACATCGGCAATGCCGGCAACAACGTGATCGACCTGCAGACGGGCGGTGCGAACTTCAACTGGATCAGCGGCCCGATCCTCGGCACGCTGATCGACGGTGGCGCCGGGGCCGACACGATGATGGGCACCACGATCGACGACACCTACATGGTCGACGACGTGGGCGACGTCGTGATCGAGAAGGCGGTCCTCGCCGACGGGGCTCAGCTGTCCTCGGCAGACCAGGTGATCTCGACGCAAAGCTACACGCTCGGCGCCAACCTGGAGATGCTGACGCTGCGCGGCAGCGCGGCCATCAGCGGCGGCGGCAATGCGCTGGACAACATCTTCGACAGCACGCAGAACACGGCCGCCAACGTGCTGGCCGGCCAAGGTGGCAACGACACCTACCGCATCGGCGTGAACGACGTGGTGATCGAGACGGCGAGCGGCGGCATCGACACGGTGATCGTCGACAGCCTGGCCGGGCTCACGGCCACGCGGCTGTCGCTTGCCGACTATGCGAATGTCGAGAACCTGCGCGCGGGCGCATTGATCGGCAACATCGACGTGCTGGGCAACGCCGGCAACAACGTGCTGTACGGCAGCCAGGCGAACAACGCGATCCAGGGCGGCGACGGCGACGACCGCCTCGAGTCGCTGGACTTCGCAAGCGTCAGCTACAGCTCCTTCTACCAGCGCTACGACTACCTCGACTCCTACGACCAGCTCGATGGCGGCGACGGCAACGACACCCTGCGCGGCTACGGCGGGCACGACACCCTGCTCGGTGGCGCGGGAGACGACATGCTGGAGATCCGCGACGCCACCTACGCGCTGCTCGACGGAGGCAGCGGCAACGACACGCTGAGCCTCAGCCGCACCGGCAACATGTCTTCATACGTCCAGGTGCAGTTCGGCCAGGGAGCGGGCGTGGACCGGGTCAGCACCGCAGGCGCGCGCAGCGATGCGCTTTGGCAGGGATCGAAGCAGGGCCTGTCGGCGATCGGCCTGACGGCCAGCACCGATGCGAGCCGCCTGCGCTTCACGCAGCAGGACACCGCGCTGGTGATCTCGATCGACGGCAGTGCCGATCAGATGACGATCGAAGACTTTTTCTCGGGCCCGGGCATGGTCCGCACCGACCTCGACTCCATCCTGCTGCCCGATCGCACGCGGCTCACGCGCGATGCGATCGTGGCCGGCCTCGGCCGCAGCTCGTTGCAGCAGGCGACCATGGGTGCCGACCTGCTGATTGCCTCGGCGGGCGGCGGCAGCTTGTCCGCCGGCGATGGTGACGACCAGTTGTTCGGCCAGGGCGCGGCCGACATGCTGAACGGCGATGCCGGCAACGACCTGCTCAAGGGGGGGAGCGGCGCCGACACGCTCAGCGGCGGCGCAGGCGACGATACGCTCGTCGGCGGCGAAGGGGCCGACCAATATGTCTTCGGCGCGAACTGGGGACAGGACGTGGTGTTGGAGATCAAGCGCGACGAGTTCTTCGTGGCGAATGAGATGAATGCGGTGGACGAAGGGGCCATCGATGCGATCGTCTTCCAGTCCGGCGTGCTGGCCTCCGACATCCGCGGCAAGCTGGACAATCGCGACCTCGTGCTCACCCATGCGGTGACGGGCGACACGATTCGCGTCGCCGAGTGGTATCTGTCCGACACGAGCACAGGCCACGTGGAGGAGATCCGCTTTGCGGACGGCACGGTCTGGGGCACGTCGCAGATCAACCAGCTGCTCAGTCGGCTCACCGGGACCGACGGTGACGACACCCTCGAAGCGCTCCCCATCGACAGCCTGCTGACCGGCCTGGCCGGCAACGACTGGCTGCGCGGCAACATCGGCAACGACACGCTGCTCGGCGGCGACGGCAACGACTTCCTGAACGGCGACGCCGGCAACGATCGGCTGGAGGGTGGTGCCGGCACCGACAGCCTGTACGGCGGCCTGGGCGACGACACGTATGTCATCGACAGCACGCAGGACAACATCAACGAGTTCGATGGCGAGGGCACCGACACCGTCGAATCCGCCATCACGCTGACGCTGGCGGCGACGCTGGAGAACCTGACGCTCACCGGCACCGGCAACCTGAACGGCATCGGCAACAAGGCCGGCAACGTGCTGGTGGGCAATGCCGGGGCCAACGCGCTGGACGGCGGGCAGGGCGTCGACACGATGCGCGGCGGTGCAGGCGACGACACCTACACGGTGGACAGCACGGCCGATGTCATCGTCGAGAACTCCGCCGAAGGCACCGACACGGTGAAGAGCAACGTCAGCTACACGCTCTCGGCGAACATCGAGGTGTTGACGCTGACGGGCAGTTCGAACGTGAACGGCACGGGCAACGACCTGGCCAACACCCTCACCGGCAACGGCGGAACCAACCGGCTGGACGGTGGCGCGGGAGCGGACGCAATGAGCGGCGGGGCGGGCAACGACACCTATGTGGTCGATGACCAGCTTGACAGCATCACCGAGGCGTCCGGTGCCGGTACCGACGCGGTCGAGTCCACCGTCACCTACACGCTGGCCGTGAATGTCGAGACCCTCACGCTCAAGGGCAGTGCCAACATCGACGGGACGGGCAGCACGACGGCGAACACGCTGGTGGGCAATGTCGGCAACAACGTGCTCGACGGAAAGGGCGGTGTCGACACGATGATCGGTGGCCTGGGCAACGACAGCTACTTCGTGGACGTCGCGGGCGAGACGATCACCGAGCTGTTCGGCGAGGGCACCGACACGCTGAACACCCTGGCCACGATGACCAGCGCGCTGGCTGCCAACGTCGAGAACCTGAACCTGCTGGGCACCGGCAACCTGAATGGCATGGGCAACGATCTCGACAACCTGCTGTTCGGCAACAGCGGCAACAACACGCTGACGGGTGGGCTCGGCAACGACACCTACTACGGCGGTGGCGGCACCGACACGATGAGCGACACCGCAACGAGCTCCAACGACGTCTACCGTTGGGGTCGCGGCGACGGCCAGGACACGATCACCGATGCGGGTGGCAGCGACCGCATCGAGATCGCAACTGGCATCACCGCAGCGCAGCTGACCCAGACGCGCAGCGGCAACAACCTCGTGCTGGGGATCAGCGGCGTGACGGCCGACAAGCTGACGATCACCAACTGGTACGTCGGCACGGCCAACAAGATCGAGTCGATCAAGCTGGCCGACGGCACGACGATTCCGATCACGGTGACGGCGTTGTCGAGCAGCGCGCCGACCGAGAAGGCGATGCCCTTGCTGGTCGATTCGTGGAGCGCGCTGAATTCGGCGATGCGCATCGCGAGCCCGCAACGCGAGGGCCTGCCGACGCCGATCGGCGCCGACCCGGCCGCGGCGTCGGACGTGCTGGCCGCCGGCCTCGCCGGATCCGGCAACCACACGGTCTGGCGCGGTGAACGCCACGACCTGCGAGGCCTCGGCGCATGACCCAGCTCGCCGTGCTCGACCCCGACGCGCTCGACTTCGCGCCCGACCTGCTCGCGATCCAGGAGCGCCCGCCGGCGCGCCTGCCGCGGGTGCTGTTGGTCACGGTCGCGGTGCTGATCGGGCTGCTGCTCGCGTGGTCGGTGTTCGCGCAGCTCGACATCATCGCGACGGCCGAGGGCCGGCTGGTGCCGATCAGCTTCACCAAGCTCGTGCAGCCGGCCGAGGCCGGTGTCGTCACCGATATCCTGGTGAAGGACGGCGACGCGGTGACCGAGGGCCAGTTGCTGCTGAAGCTGGACGCGCGGGCCTCGCAGGCCGACACCGCGGCGCTCGGCCAGGAGGTGGCGCTGAAGAAGCTGACGCTGCGCCGCATCGAGGCCGAGCTGGCCGACCAGCCGCTGCTGCCCGGCCGCGGCGAGCCGCCGCTGCTGTACGCCCAGGTCGACGCGCAGTTCCGCGCGCGCCGCCAGGCCTACCTCGATGCCGTCGCGCAGGAGCAGGAGACCCGCGCCCGCGCGCAGGCCGACCTGCATGCGTCGCAGCAACAGCTGTCCAAGCTGACGCAGACGCTGCCGAGCTACCAGCAGTCCGCGCAGGCCTACCGTCAGCTCGTCAAGGAAGGCTTCGTCGGCGAGCTGGCGGCCAACGAGAAGGGCCGCGAGGCCACCGAGCGCGAGCAGGACGTGAAGGTGCAGACCGCCAACGTGCAGAGCGGGGCACTCGCCATCGCGCAATCGGAGCGCAAGCTGGCGGCGCTGCGCTCGCAGTACCGCTCGCAGCTCGAGAACGAGCGCATCGAGACGCTGGCCACGCTGAACCGCAGCGACCAGGAATGGCAGAAGTCGACGGTGCGTGCCGGCCAGCTGGAGATCCGGGCGCCGAACGCCGGCATCGTGAAGGACCTGGCCACCACCACGCGCGGCGCGGTGGTGTCGGCCGGCGCGCTGCTGATGAACATCGTGCCGCAGGGCGAGCCGCTGCAGGCCGAGGTGCAGCTGCACAACGAGGACGTCGGCTTCGTCAGCGTCGGCCAGCTCGCCAAGGTCAAGGTCGCGGCCTACCCGTTCCAGAAATACGGCCTGCTCGACGGCCGCGTGATCCTGGTCAGCGCCGATGCGGCCGATCCGAAGCAGCAACAACAGCAACCCCAGCCACCGGGCCAGCCGCAGCTCAATTACCGCGCGATCGTGCAGATCGACAGCCCGGTGCTGACCAGCGCCGCCACCGGCGAGAAGCTGGCGCTGAACCCGGGCATGGCCGTCACGGCCGAGGTGCAGCAGGGGCGGCGCTCGGTGATCGAGTATTTGCTGTCGCCGGTGAAAAAGGTCGCGCAGGAGGCAGCGCGAGAGCGTTGAGCCTGCCTAGAATGCGCCACGGCGCGTGAGGGCGCGCCGCACCCATCCACAACGAAACGGGCACCCGGCCACCGGCACGGGCGAGGAGGAGTCGACATGGTTTCCCTGCGCGCGCCGGTTCGCCGGCTGGCGAACTGCTGTCTTGTCGCCGCGGCGATGCTGTTGTCGTCGGCCTGCGGTGGAGGTGGCGGCGCAGACGATGGCGTGACGAGCGCGACCTTCGGCGTCACCTACGACCGCGACAACGTCAGCATCGAGTTCGAGGCGGGCCAGGTCGCGCCCGAAGGCGTGGTGCAGGCCACCGCGCACGGTTCGCCCAGCGGCAGCGTGTACCTCGGCGCCGACACCCCCAGCGGGAAACCTGATTCGAACATCGACCACGTGCAGGTCGACGTGCAGGGCACCACGGGCGCGCGGGTGCGCGTCATCGTGAATTCGCAGCTGCCCGCGGGCACCTACACGGGAACGCTGGTGCTGCTGGTCTGCGCCGACCCGACCTGCAAGCGGCACTACGCGGGGTCGCCTGCCAATCTGTCGTACTCCATCACCGTGCGGCCGAACATCGTGTTCAGTCCGGACACGCTGGTGCTGCAAAGCTTTGTCGGCGAGCCGGTGTCCGCCACGGTGCACCTGACGCTGCCGCCCGATGCGACCAGCTTCGCCGCGTCGTCGCTCGCCGGCTGGGCCACCATCGACCAGCTCACCGCCGACAGCTTCCGCGTCACCGCGCTCGCGAGCAGCGCCAGCACCTTCACAGCCGGCATCCGGGTGACGGCCGGAAGCCACAGCCGCATGCTCACGGTGCGCCATGAAGTCCCCGCCCGGCAACTCGTTCTCGACTCGGCCGCGCTGGCGCTTTCGGCCCCCAGTGGCCAGGCGGCGAACGCCCGGGTCCGCGTGCTCAGCCTGAACGAGTACGGCCAGGACGGTTTCAAGCTCGGCCCGCCGAACCTCCCGTGGCTGACCGTCTCCGACACCGATGCGACCGGCTTCACCGTGAGCACGCTGTCGCTGCCGTCTGGCACCTACAAGGCGGTGATTCACGTGAGCAGCGGTACCCAAACGGTCGATCTGCCCGTCACCTTCACCGTCAGTGCTCCTTCGGGCGGTGATCGGATGCTGGACGTCGCCGCGAAGACCGGGCTGACGCTGGCCGTTGCCGAAGGCACCAGCGCCACGCCGCAGCCGCTGGGCCTGCAGCGGCCGAGCTGGAATCCCGACGTGACGGCGAGCATCTCGTACAACAGCGGCCTGGCGGCAACCGATTGGCTGACGCTGACCACGGGTTCCGACGGCGATCTGCTGGCGCAGGCCAGCGCACTGCGTCTCGCGCCGGGCGTCTATCTGGCGACGATCACGCTGACGGGCGCGTATCCGGGCAAGCCCGTGAAGGTGCCGGTCTCGATGACCGTCGGCAGGGGCCTCGCGGTGCCGCTGCCCCAGTCGGTGGTGCTCGACAGTGATTCGACCGGCTCGGTGCTGTCGGGCAGTATTCCGGTGGTCACCAACGGCGTTGCCTCCGGCACCTGGACGGCCACCACCGTGTCGCCCTGGGTGCACCTGCCGCAGCCGAGTGGGCCGGTGGGCACGTCGGTACCGTTCGAGGTGAAGGTCGCCGACCTGCGCGCGCTGCTTCCCTACTCCGACGCGATCTCCACCGTGAAGATCAAGGTGCATGCTTCCGATGCGCCGGTCGGACAGGACCTGACGCCGGCGGACGCCAAACTGACGTTGCGGCGCGAACTGGCCGAGGTGCTCACGCTCGGGCCGGCCTTGCTGTTGTCGGGCCAGCCTGCGACGCTCATCGTGAGCGGCCGCGGCTTCGATCGGCTGGCCGACCCGGCATCGCACCTGTCGATCGGCGGCGTCACGCCGGTCGACGTCGAGCGGGCCGGCGCGGCCTCGCTGAAAGTGACGCTGCCGGCACTGGCGGCGGGGAACTTCCAGGTCAGCATGTCGAATGCGCTGGGCATCGCCACCCAGCCGGCGACGCTGCGGGTGATCGATCCCCAGGCCTACCCCGCGGCAAGCTTCCCCGCGGACGGCACACCGGTCAGCGTGCTCCACGATGCCTGGCACCGCCAGGTGTTTGTCGCCAACCGCCGGCTGTCGGCCGTGCTGCGCTTTCGGAACCAGGGCAGCGAGTGGTCTGCCAGAACGCTGCAGATGCCCGGCCTCGTCGACATCGGGCTGAGCCCCGATGGCCAGTGGCTGCTTGCCACCACGGACAGCGGCCGGCTGTACCTGGTGGATCCGGTGGGATTCTCGATCTCCTGGACGTATCTGATGGGCGTGAAGCCGGTCGCCGGATCGACCGGCCATGGCATCGGCGTCACGAACGATGGCAAGGCGAGGTTCTGGGCCGGCACGGATGGCGGTCGGGGGATGACCTTCGACCTGGGGACCCGGGTCTTCGCGGATGTGGCGACCGGCTCGACGACCGCCTTCCCGAACGGATCGGCCATCGAGGTGTCGCGCAACGGCGAACGGGTCGTGATGAGCTCGAACCGCGGCGGCCCGTCGCCGCTGCTGTATGCGGACATCTCCTTGCCCGAGTGGCACGACGCACCCGCGAATGTCGGAGCGTTGGACGCGCCGCTGAACGGCATCGACGAGACCGGCAGCCGGATGATGGTGGCCGGCAAGGTCTACGACGCGGACTTCGCGTTGATCGGCGCGGTCCACGTGACGGCGCCCGGCTGGAGCGACAACGCGGCGGTGCTGTCGCCGGACGGGCGCCGCGTGTACGTCGTGTCGCTGCCGTCGGACTGGAGCGACCCGGCCGGCACGACGCTGCCTCGCGTCTTTGTCTTCGATGCCAGCGGGCCGGTCGGTGCTGCGGCGCAATTGCCGCTGCTCGGCAGCTTCGGGTTGGCCGAATACCCGACCTGCCGCACGGCGCTCGCTGACGGCAGTTGCGTGAAGCCGATCGTCAACATCGCCGTGGATGGCCGCACGTTGTTCATCGCCGGCAGCGTGAAGGTGCTGGTGGTGCCGGTGCCGGCCGTGCTCGACCCGGCGCAGGCATCGGCGGCGCCTCGCGAAGGCATTGCCACGCTGAAGCGGCTGCGCTGAGGGGCGGTCAGCGGGCCGGTGCGAGCGCGGCACGCAGGCAGTCGCGCAGCGCCGATGCATCGAACGGCTTCTGCAGGAACGGCCAACCCGGTTCGGCATCCTGTGCGCCGAACGCCTCTGCGCGCATGCCCGACATCAGCGCCACGCGCACGTCGGGCCAGCCGGCGGCGACCGCGTGTGCGAGTTCCACGCCGCCGGTGCCGTCGCCCAGCCGCACGTCCGACAGCAGCATCTGCGGTGCCGGGCCCTTCTTGAGCAGGTCCAGCGCCCGCTCGGCGCTCGCCACCGCGCGCACGCTGCAACCGGCCGCCGACAGCATCTCGGCCACCGTGCTGCGGAAGGTCTCGTCGTCGTCGACCAGCAGCACCGACGACACCGGCCAGTCGGCCTCGGCAGGCGTCCGCACCACCGGTACCACCGGCACCACCGGCACCGCCGCCGTCACGCTCGCATCCAGCGCGAAGCGCAGCGTCACGCTCGTGCCCTCGCCGATGCGGCTCGCGAGCGCGATGCGCCCACCCGATTGCTTGACGAAGCCGTAGACGATCGACAGCCCGAGCCCGCTGCCTTCGCCGTCCGCCTTGGTCGTGAAGAACGGCTCGAACACCTTCTCGCGCAGCGCCTCCGGAATGCCGCTCCCGGTGTCGGTGACGCGCAGTTCGAGCTCGCCGCCGTCCACCCGCGTCGCGATCTGCAGCCGCCCGCCACCGGGCATCGCGGCCGCGCTGTTGATCACCAGGTTCAGCAGCGCGTTCTCCAGCTGCCCGCGGTCCAGGTGCACGCGGGCCGTGCCGGCGCGCAGCGCCAGCGCCACCTGCACCGCCTCGCCGGCGCTGTAGTCGATCAGGTCGACCATCTCCTCGACCATCGCATCCACCACCACCGGCTCGGCCTGCAGCGGCTGGCGCCGCGCGAACGCGAGCAGCCGCCGCGTCAACGCGCTCGCGCGCTCGGCGGCGCGGCCGGCGCGCTGCAGCTGCGCGCGGCCGATCGCATCGAGCCCGGGCTGCGACTCCAGCAGCCCGAGCGTGCCGACGATCGTGCCGAGGTGGTTGTTGAAATCGTGCGCGACGCCGCCGGTCAACTGGCCGAGCATCTCCAGCCGCAGCGCATGCTGCAGCTGCACCTCGATCGCGCGGCGCTCGGTCAGGTCGGTGACCAGGCTCACGACGCCGCCATCCGGCATCGCCCGGCTGCGCACGTCATACACACGGTTGTCCGGCAGGTACAGCTCGACATGCGCATGCGCGGTGAACGGCGGCAGCGCGCCGGCGGCCAGCGTCTGCCGCTCGGTCAGGCCGGGCGCGCTCCACGCGATGCCGCCCGACAGCTGCGCCATCAACTGCCGCGGCGGCTCGCCCTCGACCGGCCGTACGCCATGCACGGCCAGCATGCGTTCGAGCGGCTCGTTCCAGAGCCGCAGCCGGCCGTCGCGGTCGAACACTGCCAGCCCGTCGTTCATGCTGCTGTGCACCGCGGCCCGCAGCTCGCCCTGCTGGCGCAGGTCGGCCACCAGCTGCTGCTTGGCCAGCAGGTTGTCGCGGAACACCTCGAAGGTGCGGGCCAGCGCGCCCAGTTCGTCGCGCCGCGCGGTCGCCGGCGTGGCCACCGAGGTGTCGCCGCGCGCCAGCCGCGACATCACCGCGGTGATCCGCTCGACGCCGCCGACCAGCCGGTGCACGTAGGCCGTTGCGCCGAGCGCGATCACGCCGCACACCAGCGTCAGCAGCAGCAGCCCGGTCTTGCCGGAGGTGATCGCGCGCGAGACCCCGTCGCTGCGCGTCTGCGCGGTCTGGCGCAGCGTGTCGACGTGGCGCGAGACCTGGGCGCTCAGTTCATCGGCATTGGTGCGCGTCAGCAGCACCAGCGAGCCGCTGCGGCCGTCGAGGTTGATCTGCTCGCTGCGCAGCCGCAGGATGCCGGCCGGGCCGATCGACAGCTCGCGCAGCGTCGCGCGGAACACGTCGCCGAGGCCGGCGTAGGCCGCGCGCCGGTCGGCCGCGATCAGCAGCGCTTCCACATCGGCCTGCAGCCGCCCGAGCGTGGCCGGCGTGTCGACGCTCGCACCCAGCACCAGGCTGGACCACACCTGGGTCAGCACCGGGTCGCCGTGGCGCGGCGGCGTGCCGCGGGCGTGCAGCCGGCTGCCGATGTCCTCCAGCCGCTCCATCTGCGTCTGCAGCCGCTGGCGCACCTGCTGGCGCAGCTGGGTCAGCTCGGCCAGGCGCAGCAGGTTGATGTCGCCGCGGTCGATCAGCGGGTCGAGCCGGGCCTTCAGCGGGCTCTGGACGTCGATCTCGCCGGAGCGCTGGCGGATCTCGCTGATCAGCCCGCGCGCGATCGTCGCGTTGGCGTCCAGGCTCTCGGGCGTGCGCGATTCGGCCAGGTTCGGCGCGGTGGCGGCCAGCCGCGTCGTGCGTTCGGCGAGTTCGAGCGCCTGCGCGATCTGCGGCAGCACCTCGTCTTCGTAGGCGGACAGCTCGCGCTGCGTGCGCTGCATGCCGAGCCAGCCGACGATGGTCAGCGCGATGGCCGCGGCCAGCAGGATCACGAAGGCGGCCATCAGCCGCGTGCGCACCCGCTGGGCGCGCGGTCCGACGTTGGCGGTCAGCTCATGCGGTGCTGGCATGGCCACGGGTGACGGGGGCGGCGAAGACATAGCCCAGCCCGCGCTCGGTGCAGATGTAGCGCGGGTGCTTCGGGTTCGGCTCGATCTTGCGGCGCACGCGCAGGATCAGCACGTCGACGCTGCGGTCGAACACCTCGGTCTCGAGACTGCGCGTGTGCTCCAGCAGCTGGTCGCGCGTCCACACCTTGCCGGGCTGGCTGACGAAGGCTTCGAGCAGCCGGAACTCGGCCGGCGTCAGCGCGCAGGCACTGCCGTCGGCGCTGCGCAACTCGCGCTCGCGCAGGTCGAGCGTCCAGTCGCCGAACTGCAGCTGGGCGGCGGGCTCGCGTGGCGCCGGTGCCGCCGCGGGCTGCGTGCGCCGCAGCACTGCGCGCACATGGGCCAGCAGTTCGCGCGGGCTGAACGGCTTGACGAGGAAGTCGTCGGCCGCGAGTTCGAGCAGCAGCACGCGGTCCATCTCGTCGCTGCTGCCGCTGATCATGATGATCGGCAGGGTCGGATGCCGCTCGCGCAGCCCGCGCGCGAGCGCGAGGCCGTGCTCGTCCTTCAGGCGCAGGTCGAGCAGCACCAGCGCGTGCGGCGCCTCGGCCAGCGCCGCGTGCAGGCCGACGCCGTCGCCGGCGGTGCTGACGTCGAAGCCGGACTGCGTCAGCGCGTCGTCGAGCGACGCGCGCAGGTCGGGGTCGTCGTCGACGACGAGGATGCGCGGGCGGGCAGGGGCAACCGAAGGCATCCCGGCAGTGTGCACCGGGGGGGATTGGCTACTGGGATGGGGATTTACCCGAGCCCCCGCCGAACCTTGCCTCGCCCTGCTTGCGAAACTCCTTCGGCGTCATCCCTTTGATCTCCAGGAAGCGCCGGTTGAAGTTCGCGACGTTGTTGAACCCCGCGTCATAGCAGACGTTGGTGATGTAGCGGTCGGTCTCCATCAGCAGCTGGCAGGCCCGCGTCACGCGCAGCCGGTTCACGAAATCGGTGAAGGTGTTGCCGGTGGCGCGCCGGAAGTAGCGCGAGAACTGGCTCTCGCTCATGCCCACGCGCCGGCTCAGCTCGGCCATCGAGAACTGATTGGCGCTGTTCTCGGTGATGTAGTCGACGATGGTGCTGATCTGCGCGAGCGAGGTGTCGTCGTCGAAGCTCTGCAGCGGCATGCTCGACAGCAGCCGGTAGTCGCTGCACTCCGACAGCTCGCCGAGGAACTCCAGGAACTCGGTGAAGCGCTTCAGCCCGTGCAGGCTGCGGATGCGCACCAGCCGCTCGCGCGCCCGGTCGCTCATGCCGAAGAACTCGATGCCGTGGCGCGCCCGCTCCAGCAGCGGCAGCACGTCGCGCAGGTCGTGGATCAGGTCGGTCGCGCGGCGCAGCGGCTCGTCGGAGAACTGCAGCACCACGTCGCGCAGCGGCACGCCTTCGGCCGGGATGTCGGTGGAGATCCAGTTGTGCGGCAGCCGCGGCCCGGTCAGCACCAGGTGCCCCGGCTCGAAATGCCCGATGTAGTCGCCGACGAACACCTTGCCGCGTGTCTCGATGATCAGGTGCAGCTCGTACTCTTCGTGGTAGTGCCAGCGCACCAGCGGGTTCGGCACGCCGTGCTCCAGGCAGCGCACGTAGCCGTAGGTGCCCTCGGGCTCGTAGCCGAGCTTGGTGTCGCGCACGAAGTCGTGCTCGAGTTCGGGGCTGCGTGTGCGATTCATGTTCATCTACTCATGTGCCATCAAGCGGCCACCGCGGAACCGGCTTTGCCGGGCCGCTGGTGGCGCCCCCCGGGGGGAGGCGCCGCAGGCGCTTCGGGGGGTCAATTCATCACGTTGCCGCCGTCGACGTTCAGCGTCTGCGCGGTGATGTAGGCGGATTCTCCACTGGCCAGGAAGACCGCGGCGCCGGCGATGTCGTCGGGCACGCCCATGCGGCCCAGCGGAACCGCCTTGCCGACCGCGATCTTCTTCTCGCCCGGCTGCAGGTGCTCGTGGCGCGCGAACAGCGCATCCACCTGCCCCCACATCGGCGTGTCGACCACGCCCGGCGCGATGCCGTTGACGCGGATGCCGTGCGGCGCCATCGCGAGCGCGGCCGACTGCGTGTAGCTGATCACCGCCGCCTTGCTGGCGCAGTAGTGCGACACCAGCGCCTCGCCGCGGCGCCCGGCCTGCGATGCGAGGTTGATGATGCTGCCGCGCACGCCGCCGTCGACCATGCGGCGCAGCACCGCCTGCATCGTGAAGAACATGCCCTTCACGTTGACGTCGAACAGGCGCTGGTACATCGCCTCGTCCGAATCGAGCAGCGGCGCCAGGTCGAACACCGCGGCGTTGTTGAACAGCGTCGTGATCGGCCCCAGGCGTTCCTGCGCGCCGGCGACGAAGCGCGCGATGTCGTCGCTGCGCGCGACGTTGCCGCCCAGGTACTGGAAGCGCCCCGGGTGCTGGTCGACCAGCGCCTGCAGCTCGGGCGGCGGCGTGGCCGGCAGGTCGACCGCGGTGCAGCGCGCGCCTTCGCGCAGGAAGGCCCGCGTCACCGCCAGCCCGATGCCGCCGCCGGCCCCGGTCAGCAGCGCATGGCAGTCCGCGAGGCGTTGGGTGGCGGGGAATTCAGCCATGGCCGTTCTCCTTCAGGAACTGTCTGACCTCGGCATGCGCCTGCTGCAGCGCCGCCACCAGCCGCGCATCGCCGGCCAGCGGGCCCCACAGCACCGGGTCGCGGCTGAACGCGGCCAGCGGGTCGGCGCTCTCGAAGATCGCATGCGCGCTCGCAGCGTCCATGCCCTGGTCGTGGTAGGTGTAGCTCAGCTCGCCGCGGTGCCAGCGGCCGAGGAACTCGAAGAACAGCGCCGGCAGCTTCGCGACCGACGCGATCGACGCGCCGCGGCCGAGGCACTCGCGGAAGGTCGGCCACAGGAAGCCGGCGATCTTCGCGTAGCCGTCCATCGCGACGCGCTGGTTGGTGTCCTGCAGGTAGGGGTTGCTGAAGCGGTCGATCACGACGTCGCGGTACGCGGCGAGGTCGAGCGGATAAGGTGTCTGAGACGACTCCAGCGACGGGATCACGTCGTTCGTCACGTAGTCGAACGCCATCTTGCGGATCGCCGGGTGCGCCACGTCCTCGTGGATGTACTGGTAGCCGAGCAGCGTGCCGGCCCACGCAAAGCAGCTGTGGCTCGCGTTCAGGATGCGGATCTTCGCTTCCTCGTACGGCAGCACCGAGGCCACCATCTCGGCGCCGGCCTTCTCCCAGGCCGGGCGGCCGTTGATGAAGTGGTCCTCGATGACCCACTGGATGAAGCGCTCGCCCATCACCGGCGCGCCGTCGTCGATGCCGGTCGCGGCCTTCACGCGCTGCGCGATGTCGGGCAGCGGGCGCGGCGTGATGCGGTCGACCATGTCGTTCGGCGAGCTGGTGTGCTGCTCGACCCAGGCACGCAGGTCCGACTCGTGGCGGCGCGCGAGGAAATCGAGAAAGCCGGCGCGGAAGCGCTCGCCGTTGCCGCGCAGGTTGTCGCAGTTCAGCAGCGTCACCGGCCCGGCGTTGCGCTGGCGGCGCGCTTCGAGGATCGCGGCCATCGCGCCGTAGATGGTGGAGCGCGTCGTGCCGGCGAGGTCGCTCGCCAGGTCGGCGAAGCTGTCGTCGAGCCGGTTCTGGTCGTCGAGGTAGTAGCCGGCCTCGGTGACGGTGAACGAGATGATGCGCGTCGCCGCATCGGCACCGATCGCGATCAGCCCGGCCAGGTCGGGCGTGTACGGCACGATGGTGCGGATCGCGGTGATGCGCTCGTAGAAGCGCTCGCCGGCCGGCGTCACCGTCTCCAGCGTGTAGGCGCCGCCCTGCGCCTGCAGCGCGGCGATGGTGTCGGCCATGTCGGGGCGCAGGTTGCCGCCGGCGATCTGCCAGCTGCTGTCGCCCTGGTTGATCAGGTTCTGCAGGTAGACGGCCTGGTGCGCGCGGTGGAAGGAGCCGAGGCCGAGGTGGAGGATGGTCAGGGGAGTGGTCGTCATGGGGAAGCTCGCATCGCTAGGCGGCCTGCTGCAGCGGTCGCAGCGTCCGTCCCTGGGCGTCGAAGATGTGGAGGGCGGTCGCGTCGAACGTGATGCCGACGCTGTCGCCGGCCTTGAGGGTGGTGCGCTCGCTCTGGCGCGAGATCAGCGGCACGCCGCCGCTGCCCTCGCCGATGCGGGTGTGGATCAGCGTGTCGGAGCCGAGCGATTCGATCAGCTCCACGCGCGCCGCCAGGCCGTTGCCTGGCGCGACGATGCGAACGTATTCCGGCCGCACGCCGACCGCGCCGTCGGCCGGCAGGCGGGCGCCGGCCAGGCGCGTCAGCTCGGGCACGGCGGCCGTCTTCACGACGTTCATCTGCGGCGTGCCGATGAACTGCGCGACGAACTGGTTGGCCGGGTGGTCGTACAGCTCCAGCGGCGTGCCGACCTGCTCGATCAGCCCGTCGCGCAGCACGACCACGCGGTCGGCCAGCGTCATCGCCTCGACCTGGTCGTGCGTCACGTAGATGGTGGTCGCGCCGAGGTCGCGGTGCAGGCTCGCGATCTCGACGCGGGTCTGGCCGCGCAGCGCCGCGTCGAGGTTCGACAGCGGTTCGTCGAACAGGAAGACCTTGGGCGCGCGCACGATCGCGCGGCCGATCGCGACCCGCTGGCGCTGCCCGCCCGACAGCTCCTTCGGCGTGCGCTGCAGGTACTGCGTCAGGTTCAGGATCTTCGCGGCGCGCTCGACCTTCTGCTGGCGCGTCGCCACGTCGACCTTGGCGAGCTTCAGTGCGAACGACATGTTGTCGAACACCGTCATGTGCGGGTACAGCGCGTACGACTGGAACACCATCGCGAGGTCGCGCTTGGCCGAGGGCACGTTGGTGATGTCGCGGCCATCGAGCTGGATCGAGCCTTGGGTGGTGGCCTCGAGCCCGGCGATCAGCCGCAGCAGCGTCGACTTGCCGCAGCCGGACGGTCCGACGAAGACGATGAACTCGCCTTTCTCGATCTGCAGGTCGATGCCCTTGATGGTGCGCACCGGCCCGAATTCCTTGACGATGCCCTTGAGTTCAAGAAACGACATGGAAGTCTCCTTGTTTATTTGACGGCGCCGAAGGTGAGGCCCTGGACGAGTTGCTTCTGGCTGAACCAGCCGAACACGATGATGGGCGCGATGGCCAGCAGCGACGCGGCCGACAACTTGGCCCAGAACAGGCCCTCGGGGCTGGAGTACGACGCGATCAGCGCGGCCAGCGTGCCGGCGTTGGCCGAGGTCAGGTTCAGCGACCAGAAGGCCTCGTTCCATGCCAGCACCAGGCACAGCAGCCCGGTCGACGCGATGCCGCCCATCGTCAGCGGCAGGATCACGTGGCGGAACTCGTCCCACACGGTCGCGCCGTCGAGCCGTACCGCCTCGAGGATGTCGTTGGGCACCTCCTTGAAGGCGCTGTAGAGCATCCACACCATGATCGGCAGGTTCGACAGCGTGAACACGATGATCAGCGCCGTCAGCGAATCCAGCATGCCGGTGGTCTGCGCCATCACGTACACCGGCACCAGCGCGCCGACCGCCGGCATCATCTTGGTCGACAGCATCCACATCAGGATGTCGCGAGTGCGCTTGGTGCGGAAGAACGCCATCGAGTAGGCCGCGGGGGCCGCGATCAGCAGCCCGAGCACGGTCGAGACCACGCTGGTGATCAGCGAGTTCTTCGCGTACAGCAGGTAGTCGCTGCGCACCTGCACCTCGACGAAGCTCGACAGCGTCGGCGTGAAGAACAGCTGCGGCGGCACCGCGATCGCCTGCATCTCGGTCTTGAACGCCGTCAGCCCGAGCCACAGCAGCGGGAAGAACAGCAGCAGCGCGATCGCCCACGCGAAGAAGGTGCGGACGTACGGAAAGCCGTTGGGGTAGGTGGTGCTCATGGCGTGCGTCCGTTCAATCGAGGTTCTTGCCGACCATGCGGATCAGGAAGACGGCTGCGATGTTGGCCAGCACCACCGCGAACAGCGCGCCGGCCGAGGCCACGCCGACATCGAAGTTCATCAGCGCCTGCTTGAAGATCAGGAACGCGAGGTTGGTGCTCTCGTTGCCCGGGCCGCCGCCGGTGGTGGTGAAGATCTCGGCGAACACGCTCATCAGGAAGATCATCTCGATCATCACGACGACCGCGATCGAGCGGCCCAGGTGCGGCAGCGTCAGGTACCAGAACTGGTGCAGCGCGTTCGCGCCGTCCATGCGGGCGGCCTCCATCTGCTCGCGGTCGAGCGACTGCAGCGAGGTGATGAAGATCAGGCAGGCGAACGGCAGCCACTGCCACGACAGCATCAGGATCACCGAGAACAGCGGCAGGTCGGTCATCCAGTCGACCGGTGTCGCGCCGAAGAAGTGCCACACATGCGCGAGCACCCCGTAGATCGGGTTCATCATCATGTGCTTCCACAGCAGCGCGTTCACCGTCGGCATCACGAAGAACGGCGAGATCAGCAGCACGCGCACGATGCCCTGGCCGGGGAAGGGCTCGTTGACCAGCAGCGCCAGGCCCACGCCCAGCACGACGGTGATCACGATCACCGCGCCGAGCAGCTCGAGCGTCTGCAGCACCGCCGGCCAGAAGTCCGGGTCGGTGATGAAGTAGTGGAAGTTCTCGATGCCGACGAAGGTCTTGTCGCCGGGCTGCATCAGGTTGTAGTGCACCAGCGAGAACCAGATGGTCATCACCAGCGGAACGATCATCCACAGGAACAGCGTGGTGACCGCCGGCGCCATCAGCGCGCGGGGCAGGAATCGGGTCATGACATGGACCTCCGTCAGGCACTGACCCCCGGCCGGAACACGCCGGCACGGGGGCAGAAAGGGCTAGGAGGAACGCCTATTTCTTGAAGTAGCCGCCCTTGGTCATTTCACGCTCGGCGGCGGTCTGCGAGGTCTTCAGCGCCTGGTCGACCGTGACCTTGCCCGACAAGGCCGCGCTCATCTGCTGACCGACCGCGATGCCGATCGCCTGGAACTCCGGGATCGCCGCGTACTGCACGCCCACGTACGGCGACTTCGGCAGCGTGCTGTCGTTCGGGTTCGCGCTGTTGATCGCCTTCTGCTCCTCGACCGCGAACTTCGCGACCTTCTGGAACTCCGGGTTCGCGTAGGTCGACTTGCGGGTGCCGGTCGGCACGGTGTGCCAGCCGGAGCTCTGCGCGATCAGGTTGATGTACTCCTTCGACGTCGCCCAGGTGATGAACTTCTGTGCGGCATCGGCCTTCTGCGAAGAAGCCGGGATCGCCAGGTTCCACGACCACAGCCAGTTCGCGCCCTTCGGCGTGACGGCCTGCGGCGCCTGCGTGAAGGCGACCTTGTCGGCCACCTTCGACTGCTTCGGGTCGCTGATGAACGACGCGGCGATCGTCGCGTCGATCCACACGCCGCACTTGCCTTCGTTGAAGAGCGCGAGGTTCTCGTTGAAGCTGTTGGCCGACGCGCCGGGCGGGCCGTACTTCTTCATCAGGTCGACGTACTGGCCGATCGCGTCCTTCCAGGGCTTGGTGTCGATCTGCGGCTTCCAGCTCATGTCGAACCACTGGCCGCCGTAGGTGTTGACCATCGTCGTCAGGAAGGCCATGTTGTCGCCCCAGCCCGGCTTGCCGCGCAGGCACAGGCCGTACACGCCCTTGGCCGGGTCGTGGATCTTCGAGACGATGTCGGCCATCTGCGTCCAGGTCGGGTTGGCCGGCATCGTCAGGCCCTTGGCCTTGACGAGGTCGTCGCGGTACATCGTCATCGAGCTCTCGCCGTAGAACGGCGCCGCATACAGCTTGCCGTCCAGCGACAGGCCGCTGCGGATCGCCGGCAGCAGGTCGTCGACGTCGTAGGCGGCGTCGGTCTTGATCTCCTTCAGCCAGCCCTTCTTGCTCCAGATCGGGGCCTCGTACAGGCCGATCGTCATCACGTCGAACTGGCCGCCCTTGGTGGCGATGTCGGTGGTGACGCGCTGGCGCAGCACGCCTTCTTCGAGCGTGACCCACTTCAGCGTGATGCCGGGGTTCGCCTTCTCGAAGTCCTTGGTGTGCTTCTGCATCTCGATCATGTGGCCGTTGTTGACGGTCGCGATCACGAGGTCCGTGGCGTGCGAAGACGTGGCTGCCACGACGCCGAGGGCGCCAAAAGCCATCACCACCGAGGTCTTCACTGCAGTCTTGTTTGTCATCTCTGTCTCCATCGTTGTCGAACTGATGCGACGTGGTGCGCCACGTCCGCAGCCGCAACGATAGACGTATGCCTTTGAGGGATTTGGTACGGACCCCGCCAAGAGCTGTACTTTGTTGCGTCGAAAGGCCCGGGTTTTCCTGGATTTCCGGGACAGGGGTTGTGTTGAGATGGCGCGCGGCGGCCCCATCTGCGGGGATTGCCCGCTTCCATCCCGTTCCGGGACAGGTCCCACCATGTCAATCCGCTTGTTTCCGGTGGCCTTGCTGGCCGCCCTCCACGCCTACATCGGGTCGCGCCTGCTGGGCGGGTTGCCCGCGCCATGGGGCTGGGTGGGCGTGGGCCTGCTGGCCGCGCTGTTCGTGCTGGTGCTGTCGGCCGCCAGCCCGATCCTCGGGCGGCGCGCGGCCACCGGGGTGCTGGCCTGGGCCGGGTTGATCGCGATGGGGTTCTTCTCGACGCTGCTGGTGCTGACGCTCGGGCGCGATGCGGTGCTGCTGGCCTGGGGCGGGTGGAGCCTGGCGACCGGCGCGGCGGCGATCCCGGCGTCGGTGCTTCAGTTGTCGGCGCTCGCGGTGCCGGCGCTGGCCTTGCTCGCGAGCCTGCTGGGGCTGCTGAACGCGCGGCGCCGGCCTGGCGTGCGGCGTGTCGACGTGCCGATCACCGATCTGCCGCCCGCGCTGGAGGGCTTCACGCTGGTGCAGATCAGCGACCTGCACGTCGGGCCGACGATCCGCAAGGGGTTTGTCGACCGCGTGGTCGATGCGGCGAATGCGCTGGATGCCGACGTGATGGCGCTCACCGGCGACCTGGTCGACGGGCGGGTGCCCGAGCTGTCAGAGCACACCGCGCCGCTCGGGCGGCTGCAGGCGCGGCACGGCGTGTTCGCGGTGACCGGCAACCACGAGTACTACTCCGGCGCGCCGGCCTGGGTGGCCGAGCTGCGGCGGCTCGGCATCACGGTGCTGATGAACGAGCACCTGCTGCTGAAGCACGGCGCGGGGCGCTTGCTGCTGGCGGGCGTGACCGATTTCGGCGCGCACCATTTCGACGAGGGGCAGCGCAGCGATCCGGCGCGGGCGATGCGCGGCGCGTCTGATGAAGCGCATGCGAAGGTGCTGCTGGCCCACCAGCCGCGCAGCGCGGCGGCGGCGGCCGAGGCGGGTTTCGATTTGCAACTGTCGGGGCACACGCACGGCGGGCAGTTCCTGCCGTGGAACCTGTTCGTGCCGCTGCAGCAGCCGTTCGTGGCCGGGCTGCACCGGCTGGGCGCGCTGTGGGTCTACGTGAGCCGGGGGACGGGGTATTGGGGACCGCCGAAGCGGCTGGGCGCCCCGTCGGAGATCACGCGCCTCAGGCTCGTGAGGGCCTGAGCGGCAATTCAGCCGGCACGGTTTGCCGGTGCGCGATCGGCGTGGGGCTTGTCCGACCGGGCGCCTTTCGGATGGGCGGCGGGCCGCTCCAGGCCCGCGTGATCACGCGGATCCCGCGACGGGCCTTCGACCCGGCGGCGGCGGGCGTCGGGACGCTCTGAAACCTGGCACATGGAACACTCCTGCGGGCATCGGCCCATCCGGAATGGGGCAATCCACGTGCCCGAAGCCTTCAGCGCCTTTCCGACAGCCTGGCCAGCACCAGCCGCGCCGTCGACAGGTTGGTCGCGCAGGGCACGTCGTGCACGTCGCAGGCGCGCACCAGCGCGTTGATGTCGGGCTCATGCGGCTGCGGCGTCATCGGGTCGCGCAGGAACACCACCAGGTCGATCTCGCCCTGCGCCAGCTTCGCGCCGATCTGCAGGTCGCCGCCGAGCGGGCCGCTCAGCATGCGCTGCACCGTCAGCCCGAGCTGGTCGTGCAGCCGGCTGCCGGTGGTGCCGGTCGCGACCAGCGTGCAGCCTTGCAGGAAGCCCAGGTACTCCCGGGCCAGTTCGACCATCGTGTCCTTCTTGTGGTCGTGGGCGATCAGGGCGATGCGAGGCGGGGCGGCTGACGGGCTGGCAGAAAAGGAGTCGGTCATGAACATCAATGCGGTTTGCGGGGCTTGCGGAAGGATTTCGGGCGGTACACGTTGCCGTCCCATTCTCCGCCGCGGGCGCGCTCGATCGCGTCGCGCGCTTCACGGTTCGCCTCGCGGCGCGCGGCCGGCCAGCGCCACAGCCGCAACCAGGTGCCGGCCAGCATGGCCCACCAGCGCTGCATCAGGAAATCGAATTGCATTCGTCGGCGCACGCTGAGCGTCAGGCGCACCAGCAGGATGGCGCAGACCAGGAGCACGGTGCCGGCGATGATGGTTTCAAACACGGGGTGGCCTCAGGCTTGGGCGTGCGCAGGAACGCACGCGTGGCGTCCATGGTAGCCAGTGGCAGGCGAGCGTGCGCACGGCGCGACACCTTCGTTCGGGGGATGCGTGGATTGCTGCCGTCCGCTCACGGTCGCCATGTTTCAAAGATGACAAAGCCGGCAGGGGTGTCGTTCATGGTCGACATCCTGGCCGGGCGGGTGGCCGCTGTAATGCCGCCCAGGAGCCGGACTCGATCCGGCCCGAACCACAACAGATGGAGACAAACCATGATGCAAAGACGCCTGATCCTGGCGCTGGCCGCGGCCGGCTTTTCGTTGATCGCGACGGCGGCCGCGCAGGCTGCCACGCTGAAGATCTCGTGCGGGGCCGTCGGCCAGGAGCTCGAGCTGTGCAAGAGCGCGGCCGAGGCCTGGGCCAAGAAGGCCGGCCACACCGTCGAGGTGGTCTCGACGCCGAACGATGCGAGCGAGCGGCTGGCGCTGTACCAGCAGGTGCTGGGTTCGCAGTCCGACAAGATCGACGTGTTCCAGGTCGACGTGGTGTGGCCGGGCATCCTCGGTTCGCACTTCCTGGACCTGAAGCCGTACACGAAGGGGGTCGAGAAGACGCACTTCCCGTCGATGGTGGCGAACGGCAGCGTGCAGGGCAAGCTGGTCGCGATGCCGTGGTTCATCGACGCCGGGCTGCTGTACTACCGCAAGGACCTGCTCGAGAAGCACGGTCTGAAGGTGCCGCTCACCTGGGAGCAGCTGACGGACACCGCGCAGAAGATCCAGTCGGCCGAGCGCGCGGCGGGCAACGACAAGATGTGGGGTTACGTGTGGCAGGGCCGCGCCTACGAGGGCCTGACCTGCAATGCGCTGGAGTGGGTGTCGAGCTACGGCGGCGGCACGATCGTCGACGCGGCGGGCAAGGTGTCGGTGAAGAACCCGGCGACCGCGAAGGCGCTGGCGATGGCGGCCTCGTGGGTCGGCACGATCTCGCCGACGGCGGTGCTGAACTATGCCGAGGAGGAATCGCGCGGCGTGTTCCAGGCCGGCAACGCCGTCTTCATGCGCAACTGGCCGTATGCGTGGTCGCTGGCGCAGCGGGACGACAGCCCGATCAAGAACAAGGTCGGCGTGGCCGTGCTGCCGAAGGGTGGTGAGTCGGGCTCGAATGCGGCGGCGCTGGGTGGGCAACAGCTGGCGGTGTCGAAGTACTCGAAGAACGCGGCGCTGGCGGCCGACCTGGTGATGTACATGACGAGCGCCGAGGTGCAGAAGGAGCGGGCGCTGAAGGGCTCGTTCAACCCGACGGTGTCGACGCTGTACCAGGACAAGGACGTGGTGGCTGCGAACCCGTTCATGAGCCAGTTGGCCGGCACCTTCGCGAGTGCGGTGCCGAGGCCGGCCACCGTGACGGCCTCCCGCTACAACCAGGTCAGCAACGAGTTCTGGAATGCCGCGCACGAGGTGCTGTCGCGCAGCGCGAAGCCTGAGGAAGCTGTTGCGAAGCTCGATCAGCGTTTGAACCAGATCGGGCGTGGGGGTCGGTGGAACTGAGGCGCCTTTTGCCGACCCCGTTGCTTCGTGCGGAGAGCATGCGCAGGCAGCACATTCCCACCCGTTCGCCCTGAGCAGGGACCGAGCTTGTCGAGGGCCCGTCTGTCGAAGGGTTGTGCCCGAAGCGTGCGGGGCCTTCGACAAGCTCAGGTCCTTCGACAGGCTCAGGATGATCGGGCCCTTCGACAAGCTCAGGGCGAACGGGGTTTGTCTGCGAACGCCGGGTTCTTCACCCCTCCCTCCGCGACGCACAAGAACCAAGCAAGGAGCACAAACATGTCCGGCCTGACAAGGCAGAGAGTGAGGTGGGCCTGGTGGATGCTCACCCCGATGCTGGTCGTGCTGCTGGCCGTCGCCGGCTGGCCGCTCGCCCGCACCTTGTGGTTCAGCCTCACCGATGCGTCGCTCGCCCACCTCGACGAATGGAAGTTCATCGGCCTCGAGAACTACGGCGGTGAATACGGCGTGCTGCGCGATCCCGACTGGTGGCGTGCCGTCGGCGTCACCGGTGCGTTCGCGTTGCTGTCGGTCACGCTCGAGACCGTGCTCGGCCTCGGCGTCGCACTCGTCATCAACCAGCCGTCGCGGCTTCGCACGCTGCTGCGCGCCGCGATGCTGGTGCCCTGGGCCATTCCCACCGTCGTGTCGGCGCGCATCTGGAGCTGGATGTTGCACGACCAGTTCGGCGTCGTGAACCACTACCTGCTGGCGTTCGGCCTCATCGCCGCGCCGCTCGCCTGGACGGCCGACCCGACGCTCTCGCTCTTCACCGTGGTGATGGTCGACGTCTGGAAGACCACGCCGTTCATGGCCCTCTTGATCCTCGCCGCGCTGCAGATGGTGCCGCTCGATTGCTACGAGGCCGCCAAGGTCGACGGCGTGCCGACCTGGCGCGTGTTCACCCGCATCACGCTGCCGCTGATCGTGCCGGGCGTCGCGGTCGCCGTGGTCTTCCGCACCCTCGATGCCTTGCGCGTGTTCGACGTGATCTACGTGATGACCTCCAACAGCCGCGCCACCAAGAGCATGTCGATCTACGTGCGCGAACAGCTGATCGATTTCCAGCAGGTCGGCTTCGGCTCGGCGTCGGCCACGGTGCTGTTCTTCATGATCGCGCTCGTCACCATCGTGTACCTCGGTGCCACGCGCCGCGGCGTCGAGGAGGCCTCGTCATGAACGGCCCCAGCATCCACAAGCGCACGCCGGCGATGTCGGCGCTGTACTACACGTCGGCCGCGCTGCTGCTGTTCGTTTCGCTGTTCCCGCTGCTGTATGCGGTGTCCACCTCGCTGAAGCAGGGCACCGCGCTGTTCTCTCCCGAACTCTGGCCGGCGCACGCGACCCTCGTCAACTACGCCAGCCTGTTCCGCGACCAGCCGTTCGCCCGCAACCTGCTGAACTCGGCCATCGTTGCCGGCGGCGTGGTCGCGCTGTCGCTCGCGCTCAGCCTGCCGGCGGCGTGGGCGCTGTCGCGCGTCAGCTTCCGCGGGCGCGGCACGCTGATGCTCACCGTGCTGTCGGCCTCGATGTTCCCGCAGGTCGCGGTGCTGTCGGGCATGTTCGAGCTGGTGCAGGCGTTCGGCCTGTACGACTCGCTGGGCGCCTTGCTGCTCGCCGACCTCGTCATCACGCTGCCGTTCACCGTGTGGGTGCTCGTCACCTTCATGCGCCAGCTGCCGAAAGAGATCGAAGAGGCCGCGATGATGGACGGCCTCGGCGTCTTCACGCTGATCTTCCGCATCTTCATGCCGCTGCTGTGGCCGGCGATGGTCGCCACCGGGCTGCTTGCCTTCATCGCCGCGTGGAACGAGTTCCTGTTCGCGCTGACCTTCACGATCAGCACCGAGCAGCGCACCGTGCCGGTCGCGATCGCGCTGGTCAGCGCCGGCAACGGCTACGAGGCGCCGTGGGGGGCCATCATGGCGGCTTCGGTGATCGTCACCTTGCCACTGATCGGGCTGGTGGTCTATTTTCAACGGCAGATCGTCGCCGGCCTGACCGCTGGTTCGGTCAAAGGCTGATTCCCTTTTTGAACGACACGACCATGACAACTCCATCCGACTGGTGGGCCGGTGCCTGCATCTACCAGGTCTACCCGCGCAGCTTCCAGGACAGCAACGGCGACGGTGTCGGCGACCTCGCCGGCATCACGCAGCGGCTCGACCACATCGCGTCGCTCGGCGCCGACGCGATCTGGATCTCGCCGTTCTTCCGCTCGCCGATGCGCGACTTCGGCTACGACGTCACCGACTATTGCGATGTCGACCCGATGTTCGGCACGCTGGCCGATTTCGATGCCCTCGTCGCCCGCGCGCATGCGCTGAAGATCAAGGTCCTGATCGACCTCGTGATCAGCCACACCTCGAAGGACCACCCGTGGTTCGTCGAGAGCCGCGCGAGCCGCGACAACCCGAAGGCCGACTGGTATGTGTGGGTCGACCCGCAGCCGGACGGCTCGCCGCCGAACAACTGGCTGTCGCTGTTCGGCGGCAGCGCCTGGCAGTGGGAGACGAAGCGGCAGCAGTACTTCATGCACAACTTCCTGGCCTCGCAGCCGGACCTGAACTTCCACCACCCCCAGGTGCAGGACGCGGTGCTCGACGCCGCGAAGTTCTGGCTCGAACGCGGCGTCGACGGCTTCCGGCTCGACACCGTCAACTTCTATTTCCACGACCGGCAGCTGCGCTCGAACCCGCCGCAGCCGGCCGGGCAGTTCGCGGTCGGCGTGCCGCGCCCGAACCCGTATGCGCGGCAAAGCCACCTGTTCGACAAGACGCAGCCGGAGAACCTGGCCTTCCTGCAGCGCTTCCGCGCGCTGTGCGATCGGTATCCGGGCATCACCACCATCGGCGAGATCGGCGACGACAACGAGTACGCCACGCTGCGCGCCTACACCACCGGCGCGCGGCTGCACATGGCCTACACCTTCAACCTGATGACCGAGCGGCATGAGCCGCGCTACGTACACGCGGTGCTGGCCGAGATGCTGGCCCAGGCCGGCGATGCCTGGGTGTGCTGGGCGCTGAACAACCACGACGTGGTGCGCGTCGTCACGCGCTGGGCCGGCCTCGGCCCGGCCGAACGCGTCGCGCCGCTGCTGGTCGGGCTGCTGGGCTCGCTGCGCGGCTCGATCTGCCTGTACCAGGGCGAGGAGCTGGGGCTGGCTGAGGCGGTGATCCCGTACGAGCAGATCCAGGACCCGTACGGCAAGGAGATGTGGCCGGAGTTCGTCGGCCGCGACGGCTGCCGCACGCCGATGCCGTGGTCGGCCGCGGCACCGAACGCGGGGTTCACGACCGGCACGCCGTGGCTGCCGGTGCCGGACGGGCAACGCCAGCGCGCGGTCGATGCGCAGGCGCCGCAGCCGGTGTCGGTGCTGAACCGCTACCGGGCGTTCCTGAACTGGCGCGCGACGCAGCCGGCGCTGCGGCAAGGCGCGATGGCGCTGCTGCCGGCGCACGACCAGGTGGTCGCGTTCACGCGCGGGGAGGGTGAGGGGCAACTGCTGTGCGCGTTCAACCTGTCGGACCGGCCGGCGCGCGTGGCGCACGGGCTGACGGGTGCATGGCAGACGATCGACGGCCACGGTTTCGGCGGCTGCATCGACGGTGCCGAGATCGTGCTGGAGCCGCAAGAGGCGGTGTTCGCGCAGCAATGATGTGAAGGAATCTCCATGTCCCAGATCCAACTCCGCAAGGTCCGCAAGAGCTTCGCCAATGTCGCGATCCTCAACGACGTCGACCTGACGATCGCCCCCGGCGAGTTCTGCGTCTTCATCGGCCCGTCGGGCTGTGGCAAGTCGACGCTGCTGCGCCTGATCGCCGGCCTCGACGACGTGAGCGGCGGCGAGATCGTGATCGACGGCCAGGTCGTCAACGAGCTGCCCCCCGCGCAGCGCAATGTCGCGATGGTGTTCCAGAGCTATGCGCTGTACCCGCACATGTCGGTGCACGAGAACATGGCCTTCGGGTTGCGCCACCACAAGCTGCCCGAGGCCGAGATCGAGCGCCGCGTGGCCGAAGCCGCCGCGATGCTGAAGCTTGAGGCGCTGCTCGAACGCAAGCCGCGCCAGCTCTCCGGCGGCCAGCGCCAGCGTGTCGCGATCGGCCGCGCGATCGTGCGCCAGCCGAAGGTGTTCCTGTTCGACGAACCTCTGTCCAACCTCGACGCGGCGCTGCGCATCAACACCCGCGTCGAGATCGCGCGGCTGCACCGCAAGCTCGGCAACGTCAGCATGGTCTACGTGACGCACGACCAGGTCGAGGCGATGACGCTGGCCGACAAGATCGTGCTGTTGCGCCCCGATGCGGCCGCCAAGGGCCTGCTGAGCGTCGCGCAGATCGGCAGGCCGCTCGACCTGTACCACCGGCCGCAGAACCGCTTCGTCGCCGGCTTCATCGGCTCGCCGTCGATGAACTTCCTGCCGGCCGTGGCCGTCTCGGGCGATGCCGCCCAGCTCGGCTGGCGGCTGCCGAGTGGCCTGGCCGGCAGCGCGGCGGTCGATGCGTCGCGTGTCTCGGCCGGCAGCGATCTGACGCTCGGCGTGCGCCCGGAGCACGTGCAGCTTGGCCAGGGGGAGGGCCGCGGCCACATCACCCACCTGGAGCACCTCGGCGAATTCAGTTACGCCTACGTGACCTGGCATGACGCCGAGCCGCCGCTGCTCGCCAAGGTGACCGACGAGTCACTGAAGCTTGGCGACACCGTCAGCTTCGAGCTGCCGGCGACGCAACTGCATGCCTTCGTGCCGGATGGCGAGGCGCTGGCCCGCACGGCCATCCACTGAGCCGTCCACCAAAAACGGCCGGCAGCGGTTTCAGCGCGGCCGCAACGCCGCCGGTATCCAAACGTGAACAGGGTGAAAGGTGGCTTGTACGGAGCCCGCCGCAAGCGCTTCGGTGATGTAATCGGGGGCCGTTCTGGCAGGACCCCGGGTTTCATCGTCCATGCGTGTGGTAGCCGTCATCAATCGCAAGGGAGGCAGTGGCAAGAGCACACTGGCGACCCACCTTGCCGGCTATTGCGCCCGCCAGGGGATGAAGGTGATGCTCGGCGACGTCGACCGGCAGCAATCGTCGCTCGCGTGGCTGAAGCGCCGCGCCGAGCAGCCGGTGGCCCAGGGCGCACCGGTGGTCGGATGGGCCGTCGACCCGCGCAGCGTGCTGCGCCCACCGTCCGGCATCAGCCACGTCGTGATCGACACCCCCGGTGGTCTGCGCGACAGCGAGCTGGCCCGGGTCGTGATGTATGCCGACATGATCGTGATGCCGGTGTGCCATTCGCTCTTCGACCGCGAATCCGCGGCCGCCTGCTACGAAGAACTTCACACGCTGCCGCGCGTGGCCAGCGGGCGCTGCAAGGTCGCGATGGTCGGCATGCGGCTCGATGCGCGCACCAAGGCGGCCGAGACGATGGCCGAGTGGGCGGCGCAATCGAAATTCCCGTACCTCGGCGCGTTGCGCGAGACCCAGGCCTATGTGCGCTGCGTCGAGCAGGGCGCGACGCTGTTCGACCTGCCGCCCGCCAAGGTCGAGGCCGATCTGATGCAGTGGCAGCCGATCCTCGCGTGGGTCGAGAAGGCCTGGCAGGACGCGGCGAAGGCCGACGTGGTGGCCCGCGCGGCGGCGCGCATGACGGTGCCGACCAGCGCTGCGCCGGCCGCTGTGCCGGTCGCCGCGCCGCGTGCC